>JAZUJY010000193.1:0-17690 GCA_045643005.1 Oscillospiraceae bacterium
CAATCGGGATCTGATGGTCAAGACTTATGAAGTTTCCGTTATCATCCTGCCAGAGAGCCGGTTTGATAAATTCATACTTGACATCATCCCATTTCTGGAAGTTGTCGTATACGAGACCGCCTGTATCAGATGAGTTTTCGTTGAAGCACCAGAATGTATGATGGATACGCTTGTCTATCATATAGTCTCTGATTTCCTGAAGCCAGTGTCTGTTTTCGCCTGTTTTATCATGCTCATCATCGACCCAGCCGCCCCATTCTCCCATGAGGATAGGAGAAATATTTTCTTCAACGAGGAAAGCCCAGGTGTTATACCAGTAATCCTCCAGAAGTGTTTCACGTGAAAATGTTTTGCTTTCATCGTCAAGATAGAACCAGTCCTGCTTATAAACTTCCGGACCGTAGTCATGAGGAGAATATACAAGCTGACTCTGATGTTCGCCAAGATCAACAGGGTAATCACGTACGCCTCTGAAGTTAGCGCCCCACCATGCACCATAGTAAGGACTCCATGGATAACGACTGTAGTCAACCGAGTTTGAATTCCAGTCTTCACCTTCTTCAAATTTCGGATAAACTTCAATTCCTTCTACCATGATAAGAAGATTCGGGTTTTTGTCAAGAACGGCAGCAGCGCCCTTTTCAGCAGCATAACGCCAGTTGTTCTCATCTGTTGAACCATCCCATTTTGCAAATATTCCGTCATCTCGTTTACCATGAGGTTCGTTTTTAAGGTCTATTGCTATGATGGTGTCATCATCTTTGTAATAATCAGCAAACCATGCAAGTGCATCGAGCCAGTCTTTTTCAGAGAAACTCGGGTCATACCAAAGAGCGTAGTTATGACCGGCAGCGTTTGTTGATGCACTGTGAATGTCCATCATGATCTTTATGCCTTTTTCCTTACACCATTCAACAGCCTGATTCCATATATCAAAGCTGTATTTGATAGTACCGCCTTCAACTCCTTCTTCAGTGAGTTCAGGATTTTCATAGGTATTGACTTTTACCATAGGATCAGGACCATGTTCTTTCCACTGGAGAATGATCTCCGTAGACATAGGAACACGAAGAAGGTTAAAACCGTGATCAGCTATAAGATCAAGACAGTGTTCCATATTTGCAGACCACACGCCGTCAAAAACCTGGCTCCCAACATTATATCCGAACCAGTTTACACCGGTCATCCATACCGGATTTCCATTCATATCTACTATTTCTGCTTTATCATTGACATGCAGCCAGTCATCATGACAATCATCAGCAGCCATAACAACTGTATCAGAGTTTCCGAAGCTGCCGGAATATGAGATCCCGACTGAACCGATCATAGCTGCGGAAGCTGCAAGTGCAACTATTTTTTTTAATACAGCCATACTATATCCTCCTGTTAAAATATAATAATAACCTCAATAAACCTTAATCAAAAATACATCCTTTTTGCTTACAATAACCCTACTTTAGATAGTAACTTATAATTCATTAAAAGTCAATAGTATATTGTTGCTTTTGTAATATAAAATAAATATGAAACAATGTTTTTTTGTATTGTTTTCTTAATTGTAGATTTGAATGTGGATATTTTTGTAATAATAAAACTCCCCCTCTGTACAAAAAGGGGGAAAATAATTATCAGTTAAGATTAAGTTTTTCTTTTGCAACAGAAAGCATAAGCTTTATTCTGTTTTCCTGATTTACCTTTGTTGCACCCGGATCATAGTCTATAGGAACGATGTTTGCTGATGGATTTTTTTCTCCGATTCGTCTGATCATTCCTTTTCCGACTATATGGTTAGGAAGACATCCGAAAGGCTGGCAGCATACAATGTTTTCATATCCTGAATCTATAAGCTCAAGCATTTCAGCTGTAAGAAACCATCCTTCACCCATTTTGCTTCCGTATCCGATAACATCTTCAACAAGAGATTTTATATGAGAGTAAGTAGCCGGAACTGTAAATTTCTTTGCTTGTCTTATTGCGTCCACATACATGGTCTCGATCTTTGAAAGGTAACCGATTATAAGCTTAACAATTGATGATTTAACAGTACTTCCGCCGTACAGCTTAATATCCTCAAGTCTGTTATCAACTTTAAAAATGAGAAATCCGAGAAGACCGGGAAGCATGACCTCACAGCCCTGATCCTGAAGGAAGTTCTCTAGGTGATTGTTGGCCAGAGGAGAAAATTTGGCGTATACTTCTCCGACAATGCCAACTTTGATCTTCTGTGTTTTTTCAGTTTCAATATTGGCAAAATCCCTGCAGATCTGTCGCATATTATTTTCAAGAAGCTTTTTTCCTGCTACAGGTTCAGAATTTTTAAGATCATTTGTAAATTTTCTGACCCATTTTTCAATTGTTTTATCTGTTTCACCCTTGTTGATTTCATATGGTCTTACCTGATTTGAAAGTACCATAAGCATATCTGCACATGCAAGGAGACTGATAGCTTCATACAGCATCTTCGGAGTAAGTTTAAAGCAGGAATCTTTTTCTAGTCCGGAAAAGTTCAGAGAAATTACAGGAACATTCGGCATACCTGCTTTGATAAGTCCTTTTCTCAGTAGATGTATATAATTTGATGCTCTGCATCCTCCGCCTGTCTGAGTTATCATCAAAGCCGTTTTGTTAATGTCGTACTGACCGCTTTCAAGAGCCTCAATCAGCTGACCGATACATAAAAGAGCAGGATAACATGTATCATTGTGGACATATTTTAATCCGGTATCTATTACTTTTCGACCTTCGTGAGTAAGGAGCTCTACTTTATATCCGTATTTGTTGAACATTGAACGGAGCAGCTTAAAATGAATAGGAGCCATATTAGGAATAAGGATAGTATAGTCTTTTTTCATTTTTTCAGTAAATACTGCTTTCTGCTGATTTTCCATTAAAACATAACCTTTCTTTATTCGGTTGCTGCAAAAAGACTGCGAAGTCTGATTTTTACGGCACCGAGGTTGGTGATCTCATCGATTTTTATCTGTGTATATATTTTGTTGTTTGATTCAAGAATTGAACGAACTTCATCAGTTGTTATGGCATCAACACCGCATCCGAAGGATACAAGCTGAACCAGATTGATATTCTTATCTGCATTTTCGCATACATATTTTGCTGATGCAAATAATCTTGAGTGATATGTCCACTGATTAAGTACATTTACAGGAAATTTCGAAATAGTGGAACTGATCGATCTTTCAGTAAGTACTACTGCACCAAGGGAACATATCAGCTTATCGATACCGTGACAGATTTCAGGATCTATGTGGTAAGGACGTCCGGAAAGAATAATGACCGGCATATTTTCCTTGGCAGCTGTTTCGAGATACTCTGCTGCTTTTTCTTCAATTCTCTGAAGATGAATGTCAAATTCCTTGTATGCAAGATCAACTGCCTTTTTTACATCAGCCCATGAAATATTATCAAAGTATTTGCACATTATATCGTAAAACTTCTTTGAAAAATCCTTAGGTCTGTGAATTCCGACATAGTCACATATGAATTTTATGTTTTCTATAGCTTTTACATTGGATTTTATAACTTCAGGATAATACGCTACGACCGGACAGTTATAATGGTTGTCACCAAGATGCTCATCGATGTTGTAGCTCATACAAGGATAGAAGATCGTGTCACAGCCTGCTTCGATAAGTTCCTCGATATGACCGTGAAGAAGCTTCGCAGGGAAGCAGACGGTATCTGAAGGAATAGTATGCTGTCCTTTTATATAGATTTTTCTGTTGGACGGCGGGGAAGCGATAACTTTAAATCCGAGTGTCGTGAACAGTTTGTGCCAGAATGGAAGAAGCTCGTACATGTTTAATCCCATCGGAATGCCTATTACTTCTTTTCTGGTCGGAGTTATCTCAGCTTTTCTGTATTCGTCAAGAAGCTGAAGATTATATTCATACATATTGTACTGTTGTTTTGTGCTTTTGATATTAAGCGCCTTTTCACATCGGTTTCCGCCGATAAACTTTCTTCCGCCGTCAAAAGTATTGATGGTAAGCTTGCAGTGATTACTGCATCCTTTACATGTAACAGCTTTTACATCATGTTTGAATAATGCAAGTTCATCTGAAGAAAGGATAGAGCTCTGTTCTGTATATTTTTCCGATGCATACAGAGCAGCTCCGTATGCACCCATGATCCCTGAAATTTCAGGTCTTACTACTTCGGTATTTACTTCCTGTTCAAAAGCCCTGAGAACAGCGTTGTTTAAAAATGTTCCGCCCTGAACAACAATATGTTTTCCGAGAGAATCGGCAGTTGTTGCTCTTATAACTTTATAGAGTGCATTTTTTACGACACTGATCGAAAGACCGGCTGAAATATCTTCGATGGCTGCACCGTCTTTCTGTGCCTGTTTTACACTGCTGTTCATAAATACCGTACATCTCGATCCGAGATCAACCGGTTTTTTAGCAAACAGTCCGAGATTTGCAAAGTCTTCAATGGAATAGTTCAAAGCAGCTGCAAATGTCTGCAGGAAGGAACCGCATCCTGAAGAACATGCTTCATTAAGAAAAATGTTGTCAATAGTATTATTTCTTATTTTGAAGCATTTGATGTCCTGACCGCCTATATCGATAATAAAATCAACATCAGGTCTGAATTTCTTTGCTGCTGTGTAATGGGCAATGGTTTCTACTATTCCGAAATCGATTCTGAAAGCATTTTTGATTATTTCTTCACCGTATCCGGTAACTGCTGATGATGCAATTTTAATTCCCGGATATTTTGAGTAAAGGTCAGTCAGGAACTGTTTGATAAACGGAACAGGATTTCCGTTGTTTGACATATAGCTCTGTGTGAGAATATCACCGTTTTTATTTATAACAACTGTTTTTACAGTTGTCGATCCTGCATCGATTCCAAGAAACATCTCGCCACTGTAATCATTTGTATTTTTTATGTTTTCTGAATTTTTTCTGTGACGTTCCCTGAATTCATTGAACTCCTGTTCGTCCTTGAAAAGCGGAGGACAACTGTTGTATGCCTCTGATGATTTGTATGATTCAACTTTTTTTATGAGTTCTGAAATATTAAATGAGTCTGAAGCCTCTGAAAGAGCAGCTCCTATTGCTACAAAATAGAGTGAGTTTTCAGGACATGTTCCTGTAAGCTTCAGCGTATCGTCAAAACTGTTTCTGAGTTCTGAAAAATATGTAAGCGGTCCGCCAAGATAAACGATATTTCCTTTGATTTCGCGTCCCTGTGCAAGTCCTGCAATAGTCTGATTGACAACTGCGTAAAAAATACTTGCGGAAATATCTGATTTTCTAGCACCCTGATTTAACAGAGGCTGAATATCTGATTTTGCAAATACACCGCATCTTGAAGCAATCGTGTAAATTTTTTCATGTTCTTTGGCTATTTCATTCATTTCTGTCGGAGTGATATTCAGGAGAGTGGCCATCTGGTCAATAAAAGCTCCTGTTCCTCCGGCGCATGTTCCGTTCATTCTTACTTCAAGCTGATCTGAGAGAAAAAGAATCTTTGCATCTTCTCCGCCGAGTTCTATAACTGCATCAGTTTCAGGAAGATACTTTTTAACTGCCGAACGAGTGGCATATACCTCCTGTACAAAAGGAATGTTCAGCGCAGTTGCAATACCCATTCCGGCTGAACCTGATATACAAAGCTTATATTCACTGTCCTCGAATTTTTTACTGATGGTACCAAGCATTTCTGCAGTACTTTGCGTTATCTGAGAAAAATGTCTTTTATATTCCTGAAATAGGATTTTTTCATTGTCATCAAAAACAACGCATTTTATTGTAGTTGACCCGATGTCAAGTCCGATTGTTTTCATTCTATATCTTACCTTCCCAATTTGTAATGAATTGAATGAGCTTACGGGTAAGTTATTCCCCTGTATCAGTTTTTTTCTGCCTTTTTTAACTGAATTTTTTCACAAAATCGGTGATGAAAATCAAAGCATTAAAGGCTAAAAACATCTTTTCTTAAAAGCACTCAAATATTATTATATACAAAATTCAATATTATTTCAAGCAAAAATCAAAAAAAAATAAAATGTTAATTAATCAGCATCAAAAAAAAGAAAAAATTTTTAATCGCAATTACAAATATCAGCGTTCATTTTAGTGAAAATAACACAATTAAATTATGAAATATATAAATAGTTTTAAAAAAAAATAGTTGAAATGTCATATTAAATATTGTATAATAGATAAAGATGACTGTTGGATTCAGATTTTTTTGAAGAGGTGTTTATGATGTATAATTCATTCAATATACTGTGTATTATCGAAACAGGCAACAGATTCAGTATATCCTCTTCAAGATGCTGTATGAAAAGAATAATAAAAAACAACTCAATAATTAATATAGTATAATTATAACTGTAACGAATTAGTTGCAGTTTTTTGTTTTTCTTTTCATTCCGGATCTTCAGAAATAAATAACGGAGGACTAAAAAAAATGTCAAAAAAAGTAGCTATTATCATGGGCAGTGACAGCGATTTACCGGTTGTTCAGGAAGCTGCCAAGGAATTAAAAAAATTCGGCGTTGAGTTTGAAATACATGTTATGTCTGCACACCGTACACCTGAAGCAGCTGCAGAGTTTTCCAAAAATGCAGCTTCAAACGGTTTCGGAGTAATTATTGCAGCTGCAGGAATGGCTGCACATCTCGGCGGAGTACTTGCAGCTTACACAATTCTTCCTGTTATCGGAATTCCAATGGAATCTTCACGTCTTGACGGAATGGATGCTCTTCTTGCAACAGTTCAGATGCCTAAGGGCGTTCCGGTAGCAACGGTTGCAATTAACGGAGCAGCAAATGCAGCGATACTTGCAGTTCAGATGCTGGCCATCAGCGATGATGTTCTTGCAAAGAAACTTGCTGACATGAAAAAGGATATGAAAGATACAATAGCTCAGAAGGACGAAAAACTTCAGAAAACTATACTTGAGCTTATCTGATCGGATCAGTTCAAAACACATTTTTATTTTACAGTACATAATTTATTTACAATAAATTTTTATCCGCCTTTGCGGGGAATGGAGTATTATCATGGAAAATTTACAAAAAGCAGAACAGTTATATGAAGGAAAAGCTAAGAAAGTATTTGCTACAAGCAATCCTGATTATGTAATAGTAGACTATAAGGATGATGCAACAGCTTTCAACGGTGAAAAGAAAGGTACTATTTCCGGTAAGGGCGTTATCAACAACAAGATGACAAACTATATGTTCAGTCTTCTTGAAAAAGAAGGAATCCCTACTCATCTTGTTGAAGAGATAAGCGACAGAGAAACGATCGTAAAAAAAGTTGAGATCGTTCCTCTTGAAGTAATCATCAGAAACGTAGCAGCAGGAAGTTTTTCAAAGAAGCTCGGTATTGCTGAAGGTACTCCTTTAAAACAGCCTACTCTTGAATTCAGCTATAAAAACGATGACCTTGGCGATCCGTTTATCAACAGCTACTATGCACTTGGTCTCGGTCTTGCTACTCAGGAAGAAATTGATGACATTACAAAGTATGCATTCAAGGTAAATGAATTCATGGTTAAATTCTTCAAGAAGCTCAATATAGATCTTATCGACTTTAAGATCGAATTTGGCAGATTCCATGGAAAAATCCTTCTTGCTGATGAAATTTCTCCTGATACTTGCCGTTTCTGGGACAGCACAACACATGAAAAGCTTGATAAAGACCGTTTCCGCAGAGATATGGGCGGCGTTGAAGAAGCTTATCAGGAAATAATGAAGAGACTTATGGGGGAATAACAGATGGGCGGCTTTTTTGGCGTTGCTTCACAAAATGACTGTATTGATGACGTTTTCTTCGGCACTGATTATCATTCACATCTCGGAACCAGAAGAGGCGGCATGATAGCATATTCGGATGACAACGGTTTTCAGAGAAGCATTCACAGTATCGAGGGATCTCCGTTCAGAACAAAATTCGAAAAAGACATCGAGTCAATGTCTGGCGGTCTTTGTATCGGTTGTATAAGTGATACAGATCCGCAGCCTATCATGCTTCGTTCCAAACTTGGAGTATATGCAGTTTGTACCATCGGTATCATAAACAATGCACGCGAGCTGGAAAATGAATTGCTTCTCAGCGGATGTGCAAGTTTTGAAACAATGAGCAGCGGTTCCATAAATACAAGTGATCTTGTAGGGGCTCTTATAGCCCAGAAGGATGATTTTGCCGAGGGGATCAGGTATGCTCAGGAAAAGATAAAAGGAACGGTATCTCTTCTTGTTCTTACAAAAGACAGCATCATAGCTGCAAGAGACAGACTTGGAAGACTTCCTGTTCTTCTGGGAAAACGTTCCGACGGATACAGTGTTTCATTTGAATCCTTTGCATATGAAAAGCTCGGATATGAAACATGTTATGAGCTCAAGCCGGGTGAGATCGTCAAGATCAGACCGGATGGATATACCGTTCTGGACAAGGGTCAGGATGAAATGCGAATATGTTCATTTCTGTGGACATATTACGGATATCCAAATTCGATATATGAAGGCGTAACCGTAGAAACCATGAGAACCAGAAATGGTGAAATAATGGCTGAGTTTGATATGAAAAACGGTACTCTTCCGGATGTTGATTTTGTTTGCGGTATTCCTGATTCAGGTGTTCCGCATGCAATTGGTTATGCAAACAAAAGCGGAATTCCTTTTGCAAGACCGTTTATCAAATATACGCCTACCTGGCCAAGAAGCTTTATGCCTCAGAATCAGAAAATGAGAAATAAAGTTGCCAAGATGAAGCTTATACCTGTTCATGAACTTATAGAAGGAAAAAAACTTCTGTTTATTGACGACAGTATAGTAAGAGGTACACAGCTTCGTGAAACTGTTGAATTTTTATATGCAAACGGAGCTAAGGAAGTTCATATGCGTTCTGCATGTCCTCCTATTATGTACGGATGCAAATATCTTAATTTCAGCAGAAGCAATTCC
Source organism: Oscillospiraceae bacterium (assembly GCA_045643005.1). Classification (GTDB taxonomy): domain Bacteria; phylum Bacillota; class Clostridia; order Oscillospirales; family Ruminococcaceae; genus HUN007. The sequence goes on from JAZUJY010000193.1 coordinate 8,951, forward strand.
GAACTTGATCTTATCGCAAGAAAAATAATTGATGAATTTGAAGGTCCGGAAGGTGTTAAATATATAAAAGAATACAGTGATACAAATACAGAAAGAGGTAAGCGACTCAGAAATGAGATATGTACTCGTCTGAAACTTACATCTCTTGAATTCCAGTCACTTGAGGGTACAATTAAGGCTATTGGTCTTCCGGCATGCGGTTTGTGCAGCTATTGCTGGGACGGAAAAGAGTAATTGCTTTACATGGTGCACAGCAATTGGCGAAATAATAAGCATAACGGAGGAATAAACAATGAAAAGTTTTTCAGAAAGCTATAAAGAAGCCGGCGTAGACGTAACTGCCGGATACAAAGCAGTTGAACTTATGAAATCACATGTTGCCAGAACAATGACAAGCAATGTACTTTCAGGACTTGGCGGTTTCGGTGGACTTTATGCACTTGATATGACAGGAATAAAAAATCCTGTTCTTGTTTCAGGTACTGACGGTGTTGGTACAAAACTTAAAATAGCTTTTCTTATGGATAAGCATGATACAGTAGGTATTGACTGTGTTGCTATGTGTGTCAATGACATTATCTGCTGCGGAGCAAAGCCACAGTTTTTCCTTGATTATATAGCTGTCGGAAAGAACTATCCTGAAAAAGTTGCTCAGATAGTATCCGGTGTTGCTGAAGGCTGTGTACAGGCAGGAGCTGCTCTTGTTGGCGGTGAAACTGCAGAAATGCCGGGATTTTATCCTGAAGATGAATATGATCTTGCAGGTTTCTCAGTTGGAATCGTAGACAAGGATAAGATAATAAAAAATGACGAGCAGAAAGCCGGAGATGTTATGATCGCTCTCAAGTCAAGCGGTGTTCATTCAAACGGTTTTTCACTCGTAAGAAAGATCTTTACTGTAAATGAACAGAATCTTGCACGTCATTTCGGAGATCTGGGCGCAACTCTCGGTGAAACACTTCTTACACCAACTAAGATCTATGTCAAAGCTGTAATGAAGCTTCTTGAGAGCGTCAAGGTAAAATCAATTTCACATATCACAGGCGGTGGATTTTACGAAAATATCCCGAGATCTATCCCTGCAGGACTTACTGCTTCAATTGACAAGTCAAGCATTCAGGTTCTTCCTATTTTTGAGCTTATCAAAAATACCGGAAAAATACCTGAAAGAGATATGTTCAATACATTCAACATGGGTGTCGGAATGACTCTTGTTGTGGATAAAAATGATGCAGACAAGGCTGTTAAGATCCTGTGCGAAGCAGGTGAGGAAGCATATATTCTCGGCGAACTTGTAAAGGGCGACGATGGTGTTGTTATTAAGTAAATAAAGCCGGAGGGTACTATGAAAAATATAGTTGTTCTAGTTTCAGGCGGCGGTACTAATTTACAGGCACTTATTGATGCTTCAGAACGCGGTGAGATTAAAAACGGCAAAATATCCTGTGTTATTTCATCAAAACCTGATGCATATGCTCTTGAACGTGCAAAAAAACACAATATTTCGACAAGAGTACTTGTCAGAAAAGATTATGCTGACGTTGCTGCATACAGCAAGGCAATGCTTGATGCACTTAAAGAAGAAAAAGCTGACATCGTTGTATATGCAGGTTTTATGACGATACTTGATGACAGTGTATGCAGTGCTTTTCCAAACAAAATGGTGAACGTTCATCCATCTCTAATTCCTTCTTTCTGCGGAAAGGGCTATTATGGACTGAGAGTTCATGAAGAAGCCCTGAAACGAGGAGTAAAGGTTACAGGAGCAACAGTTCATTTTGTAACATCTGTTTGTGACGGCGGACCTATCATTCTTCAGAAGCCGGTTGAGATACAGAATGGTGATACTCCGGAGATCCTGCAGAAAAGAGTTATGGAACAGGCCGAATGGAAGATTCTTCCTCAGGCAGTATCTCTTTTATGCGAAGACAAGATCGAAGTTTGTGACGGAAGAGCTTGTATAATCGAATAATATAATTAAAGTGAGGATAAAAATATGGAAATGATATCTATAGAAAAAGAACTCAAATCAAATGCTTATCCGGGACGCGGAATCATAATCGGCAAATCAGCAGATGGTAAAAAAGCTGTTACAGCTTATTTTATCATGGGCAGAAGTGAAAACAGCAGAAACAGAGTTTTTGTAACTGACAAGGACGGCATCAGAACAGAAGCCTTCGATCCTTCAAAACTTGTAGATCCAAGTCTTATTATCTATGCACCTGTTCGTGTGCTCGGCAACAAAACAATAGTTACCAACGGCGATCAGACAGATACCATTTACGATCTTATGAACTGCCAGCAGACATTTGAACAGGCTCTCAGAACAAGAGAGTTTGAACCTGATGCACCAAATTTCACACCAAGAATCAGCGGTATCATCAAAACTGATAACGGTTCTTTCAATTATGCTCTTTCAATTCTTAAGAGTGCAAACGGAAATCCTGATTCATGTCAGAGATATACATTTTCATACAGCAATCCTGTAAACGGTGAAGGTCATTTCATTCATACCTATAAGGGCGACGGAAATCCGCTTCCGAGTTTTGAAGGCGAGCCTAAGCTCATCTCAATTCCGGATGATATCAATGAATTTAAAGATATTCTCTGGAACAGCCTTAATGAGGACAATAAAGTATCACTTTTCGTAAGATATATTGACCTTGAAACAGGTAAGACTGATACGATCATCGAAAATAAAAATAAATAATTTTTTTGAAAGGATAGAGAAAAATGTCAAAGGAACTTGCATTAAAATACGGATGTAATCCGAATCAGAAACCTTCAAGAATATTTATAGAAGACGGAAGCGATCTTCCGATAGAAATATTAAACGGCAAACCGGGATATATCAATCTTCTTGATGCTTTCAACGGCTGGCAGCTCGTTAAGGAGCTTAAAGCATCAACAGGAATGTGTGCAGCAACTTCTTTTAAGCACGTTTCTCCTGCAGGTGCAGCTGTTGGCGCACCTCTTTCTGATACATTAAAGAAAATCTACTTTGTTGATGACCTCGGAGAGCTTTCTCCTATGGCTTGTGCATATGCAAGAGCAAGAGGTGCAGACAGAATGTCATCATATGGAGATTTTATTGCTCTTTCTGATGTTTGTGATGTACCAACAGCAAAGATGATCCAGAGAGAAGTTTCAGACGGTATAATTGCTCCCGGATATACTCCTGAAGCTCTTGAAATTTTAAAATCAAAAAGAAAAGGCACATATAACATTATAAAGATCGATCCTGATTATGTTCCAGCAGAAATTGAACGCAAGCAGGTTTTTGGTGTTACATTTGAACAGGGAAGAAACAATCTTCTTATAGATAATGATATGCTTGCAAATGTTGTTACAAACAACAAGGATATTCCGGATGACAAGAAGAGAGATCTCATTATCTCACTTATTACTCTCAAATATACACAGTCAAATTCTGTTTGCTATGTAAAGGATGGACAGGCTATCGGTATCGGTGCAGGACAGCAGTCAAGAATTCACTGTACAAGACTTGCAGGAAGCAAGGCTGACAACTGGTGGTTAAGACAGTCACCTCAGGTTCTTTCACTTAAATTCGTAGACAATATCAGACGTGCTGACAGAGATAATGCCATAGATGTTTATATTTCAGATGAATATATGGATGTTCTTGCTGACGGAACATGGCAGAATATTTTTGCAGAAAAGCCTCCTGTGTTTACAGTTGAAGAGAAAAAAGCATGGCTTGCAAAAAATGAAAATGTATGTCTTGGTTCTGATGCATTTTTCCCATTCGGTGATAATATCGAGAGAGCTAAGAAGAGCGGTGTTTCTTATATTGCTCAGCCGGGTGGTTCTATCAGAGATGACAATGTAATTGAAACATGCAACAAATATAATATTGCAATGGCATTTACAGGAATCAGACTTTTCCATCACTGATATCTTTTCGGAAATTTTGATTTATTTCATCGCAGATGCGGATAATTATTTTTATATAAGTCTGCATCTGCGTTTTTTAATATGGGAGGATTTAAATTATGAATATACTTGTAGTTGGTTCAGGCGGACGTGAACATGCTCTTGTTATGAAGATACATGAGAGCAGCAAGGCTGATAAAATATACTGTGTTCCCGGAAACGGCGGAATATCAAGATACGCTGAATGTATAAACGGAATCAAAGCAACTGATATTGAAGGGGTTACTGAGCTTGCCAAAAAGATCAAAGCAGATCTCGTTGTAGTTGCACCTGATGATCCGCTTGTTCTCGGTATGGTAGATGCACTAAATAAAGAAGGATTTATGACATTCGGACCAAATAAGGCAGCTGCAATAATTGAAGGAAGCAAAGTCTTCTCTAAAGATCTTATGCAGAAATACAATATTCCGACAGCGGAATATCAGGTATTTACAAATCCTGAAAAGGCGATGAATTACATAAAAGAAAAAAATGAATATCCTACAGTAATAAAGGCTGACGGACTTGCACTTGGAAAAGGTGTTATTATTGCTGAAAACTTTAATGAAGCAAAAGAAGCCGTAAAATCAATTATGGAAGATAAAGTGTTTGGTGCAAGCGGCTCACAGATCGTTGTTGAAGAATTTCTGACAGGACCAGAAGTTTCTGTGCTTTGTTTTACCGATGGAAAAGCAATAAAACCAATGGTTTCTTCAATGGATCACAAAAGAGCCCTTGACAATGATGAAGGTCTTAATACCGGAGGAATGGGTACTGTTGCACCAAATCCGTACTTCACAGAAAGTATCGCCAAGGAATGTATGGAGAAAATCTTTATTCCGACAGTTGATGCTATGAACAAAGAAAACAGGACCTTTAAAGGCTGCCTGTATTTCGGACTTATGCTTACTCCAAAAGGACCAAAGGTTATAGAATACAACTGCAGATTTGGTGATCCTGAGACGCAGGTCGTTCTTCCGCTTCTGGATACAGATATCGTTGATATTATGACTGCAATTTATAATGAAACACTTGATTCTGTTGATATAAAATGGAAGAAAGGTTCTTCAGCATGTGTAATAATGGCAAGCGGCGGATATCCAAAAAAATATGAAACAGGCTTTGAAATTGAAGGACTCGATGATAAAGGACAGGTTTCCGGCGGATTTGTATATCATGCAGGAACAAAATTTAATGATGGAAAATTCCTGACATCGGGCGGAAGAGTGCTGGGTGTTACAGCTGCCGGAGATGATCTTGAAGATGCACTTGATAAGGCATACGCTTGTGTAGGAAAGATATCATTTAATAAAAATCATTTCAGAAAAGATATCGGTGCAAGAGCACTGGCTTGTGGAAAATAATAAGCATACTTCATTTGTAATTAAGGAGGTGCCCCCCGTGAAATTTTTCAATAAAATCAATAATTTCAAAGGTTTTACGATTCTTGGTCTGATAGCCAATGCATGTTTTGTTTTATTTATTATTGTCACAATGCTGTATTACCGTAATTATCTCTCTACCGGAAAGATAAGGATATGGGTTGAAACTATTGCGTATTCATGCGAGGTTATCGGATTTATTCTGATGTCGGCCAATGTTATAGGTTATATTTCAAAATTGAGATCTGCAATTTTAATGAAAATAGCAATGTCAGTATATTTTATAGTAGAGTTTGTTATTATGATCATGGATCTGAATATAATTGATGCGGGGGAATTTTACACTCCTGCTTCAAAGGTTCTGATAATCACTCATTGTGTTTTTTCGGCTTTTGTCGGAATGACATATATTTTACTTGATTCTTCAAGTAAACAATTGCAGGCATCAGTAATTATCTCGTGTTTTATTATGCTTACAGCGGTATTTTCAATAGTATTCAATGTTCGTGTTTATGCGAGTGTTCTTATTAATTCTATTGCTTATATAGTTCTTTTTGCATTGATATTATTCTTTTATAAACGTGAGCGAATTTATGTTGACTGTTACGAAGAAGATGGAAATGACTATACGGACAGTACATTTTTCTCAGATAAATAATAACTGATCTGTTACACACAAGCTTTTAGATAAATTTTTCGGGAAAACAGCTGAGTGACTCAGAAATATCCCATATTATTGAAGCTTGTGTGTTATTTTTTCATGGAGGACAAATTGGAATCGGAAAATATAAAAACTAAAGTTATCCTTGCTGCCGTTGACATTGGTGAATATGATATGGATAGTTCAATAAAGGAACTTGAAGAACTTACATATACTGCCGGTGGCGAAGTAGTCGGGACAATAATTCAGAAAAGACCGTCTTATGATCCCGGTACCTGTATTGGTGCAGGAAGACTTAGAGAAATATGCAGTGTAATTGGCGAATTGCAGGCTGAGCTTATTATTTTTGATTCTGAGCTGTCTGCAACTCAGATAAGAAACATTGAACAGATAACTGACTGCAGAGTTATCGACAGGACCATGCTGATTCTTGATATTTTTGCATCGAGAGCAAGGACGAGTGAAGGAAAGCTTCAGGTAGAACTTGCACAGCAAAAATACAGGCTTCCAAGACTTGCGGGAATGGGTACTGCTCTTTCACGACTTGGAGGCGGCATCGGAACAAGAGGACCCGGTGAATCAAAACTTGAAACTGACAAGAGACATATTCGAAAAAGGATCAATGCTCTTGAGGAAGAGTTAAAGAGTCTTGAAGAACGCAGGATAAGACAGCGAAGTCGAAGAAAAAAGGACAGCGTACTCACTGCCGCTATCGTTGGATATACAAATGCCGGAAAATCAACTCTTCTCAATGCACTGACAAGTGCAGGAGTTTTGGCTGAAAACAAACTGTTTGCCACTCTTGATACGACGTCAAGAAGAATAGAACTTCCGGACGGAAGAAGCGTTTTGCTTGTAGATACTGTCGGATTTATCAGAAGGCTTCCTCATAGTCTTATAGAAGCTTTTAAATCAACACTTGAGGAAGCTGCATCAGCTGATTTGATACTGGAAGTGATAGATTCTTCTTCTCCTGAGGCAGATGAGCATGTAAAAGTTACCGGTGAGCTTCTTGAAGAGCTTGGGTGTTCGGATATACCTCATATTTATATATTAAACAAATGTGATATTGAAAATGAAGATTTTCTGCTTCCTTCCGGTCATCCTGTTGTAAGAATATCTGCAAAAAATAAAACAGGTTTTGATTCTCTGATAAGTGCAGTTACAGAAAATCTTCCGGAAACAGCAAAACAGATGAATCTGTTAATTCCTTATGCAATGAGTTCTTTATTAAATAAGATCAGAGAAAACGGTAAAGTATTATCTGAGAGCTTTGAAGCAGAAGGAACATATGTTACTGCACTTGTTGACATAAAATTAGCTTCAAAATGCAGTGAATATGAAGTAAAAGATACGTGAAAATATACATAAAAAAAGATATCCCCGCATATCTTACAGCTGTAAATACTGTGAGATATGCGGGGACTGTTCATAGCTTTGCCTTTATCAGGAAAAATGACAGGACCCGTCTGAATTGAGTCGGGTCCTGTCATTTTTGTTGTTATAGCATTCAATTATTGGAATTAATCAAAATATCTTTTTAAAAGACCTTCAAAAGCTTTGCCATGTCTTGCTTCGTCCTTTGCCATTTCATGTACAGTGTCATGAATAGCATCAAGACCAAGCTCCTTTGCTTTAGCAGCAAGCTTGAGTTTTCCTTCTGTAGCACCGTGTTCAGCTGCAACTCTTTTTTCGAGATTTTCCTTTGTTGAAGAAGAAATTACTTCACCAAGAAGTTCTGCAAACTTTGCAGCATGTTCAGCTTCTTCATATGCAGCTTTTTCCCAGTACATACCAATTTCAGGATATCCTTCTCTATGTGCAACTCTTGCCATAGCAAGATACATTCCTACTTCAGTACATTCTCCATTGAAATTTGCACGAAGACCATCAAGAATCTCCTGATCAGTAACTGCTTTGGCAATACCAACTTCGTGTTCACAAGCAAAAACGAGTTTTTCGTTTTCTTCCTTCATTATGAATTTTGAACCCGGAACTCCGCACTGCGGACATTTTTCAGGTGCTTCATCTCCTTCGTGGATATATCCACATACAGGACATACATACTTTGCCATTTGTTTTTCCTCCATTTATAAATTATTTAAATCAAAGTCTGAATTGACAGACATTTGAAATTTATCATGATAAGTATGATAATATATTAAAAATCAAGTTTTGTTTTGACAATCAGGACAAATCCCGGAAAAAAGGATATCATAACTTAATACTTTCATTCCGTTTGAATTTTTGATCAGGGTTTTCAGATCTGTAATGGAATCCATGTCAACATCCATGACCTTATCACATTTGATGCATCTGATATGGTAATGTTCATCTGTTGTAAAATCAAATCTGTCGGAACCGTTTGGTATTTCGATCCTGCGTATCTTTGCTTCTTCGGAAAGTATTTTTAGATTTCTGTAAACTGTTCCTCTGCTTATATTAGGGTACTGCTTCTTAATAGTATCATATACTTCATCAGCTGTAACATGACCTTTAAGCATAACGACAGTATTATATATTATGTCTTTTTGAATTGTATTTCGTTTAATCATGTTTCCTCCTTAATAAGATTTAGTACTAATAAATATTATATATTGTTTTATTATTTTTGTCAATAGACAAGGTCACAAAAAAACGTAAAATATAACAACACAGAGGATATCCCCCGCCTCTGCAGGCGGCGGGTTCTATCTGACCAAACAGTCGGAGTACAATCTCCGACTGAGCGGAAACCGATTCTGCGAATCGCCTCTGCTTGTTA
>JAZUJY010000194.1:0-13695 GCA_045643005.1 Oscillospiraceae bacterium
TTAATATCAACGGACCTTCATACAGGTTGAAGGATCAGATGCAGTATATGGCTGAGGATAACTGATGATTATGGCATATTCTGACATCTGAAAATCAAAAATAAAAATGTAGGTTTTCCTACATGAAAAAAATTTCAAAAATCTACATTTTTATATTGACATTTGCAGAAATGTTGATTCAGCAAAAAAAATAGTCAATATTTTTCCTGAAAAAATGATGGATAGCTTTTTCAGTACTGAAGAGTTCTATGAATGCGGAAAGCAGTTTTCCAAATCAATTTCCAAAGAGCTTAGAAATAATATGCTGAAAAAAAAGCTTGAAAGAAAAGACCATGTTAATGAAAACAATACGGAAGATGAGAGTACTGATAAAGAGAAAATATTATTTAATATGCTTAGACTTCCGGGGTTTGAAAACAGTACTTTAGAGCTTGTAAATATAATCAGTAACGGAAATATGATACTGGTTTACAATCTTGGAAACAGTTACAGGATATTTTTTGCACAGTCAAAAACAATAACAAATTCACTTATAGATTATATAGACTTTATGATAAATACGGGAATATTATGGGATGATGAAAATTCAAAGAATATACTCATAAGTATGCTTAACGACGCCGGATGCTGGGAAAAGCACTGAATAACATAGAAACCTAAGCCTTTTGAGACTGTGGGATCATCAGGATATGTCAGTGACTGAAACTTAAAAGTTAATAACTGAAAATACACCTTGAAAAATTAATAATATCTTTTGTGTTTTTTCAAATGAAACAAATGAACAAATGCGCAAAGGATATTATATGATACGTTAAAAAAATAACCATCTGTAAAGAAATCACATATAGGTTATAGATATTTCAAGGTGTATATTTTTTTATGAGAAACCGGAGTTGAATACTTCAACAGATATGTATAGTATAGATATCTGTTTTATGAGACTCTAAAATATATTATTTAATTATGAAATAGGGGGAGGATTTCTGAAAATGAAAAGTGAAACAAGAAAAAAGTGTCTTGCTGTTTTTCTGGTTGCAGTACTTGCTTCATCTGTGATCCGGACAGAAAGTGCAGAGTATTGGGGTATAAGCACATACAGGGTATATGCGGAAGATGAGACAGGAGTTGTTTCAAATACAGCAGATACAGTTGATGAAACTAAAAATAAGCCGTGTAAAATTACATTTGAACCAAACCTTGGTAAGTGCAGTATAACAGCTAAGGAAGTGTTATCAGGAAGTACTCCGGAAAATTTACCGGAGGCAAAGCGCGACGGATACCGGTTCCTTGGATGGTTTACAAAAAAAGAAGGTGGAACAAAGGTATCGGCTGATACAGTTATTACCCAGGATATAAGGTTATTCGCACAATGGTCCGATTCAATGTTTGATGGAAAAGGAACAGCTGAAGCTCCGTACAGGATCAGTTCTGTATCGGATTTGTTTATGCTTTCAGAGCTTATTAATGACAAGGACACAAATACAAAATATAGTTCCTGTTATTATGTACAGACTTCTGATATCGATCTTGAAAATAAAGAATTTACTCCTATAGGGGTTTATCTGGATAAAGACGGTAAGTATGAATCAAATAAAACATTTAAAGGTGTATATAACGGAAATTATCACAAAATTATTAACCTGAATATTGATCATAATCAAAATTACTGCGGTTTGTTCGGACGTATCGGAAACGCCCAAAATGAATGCGGAATAAAAAATCTTTCTGTATATGGGAAAGTTAAAAATACAGGATATGCAACAGGCGGTATTGCAGGGGAATCAGCATTAAATGCATATATCCAAAACTGTTCATTTTCAGGAACAGTATCTTCCGAAAACATTAGAGCGGGAGCAATTGCCGGAATGAGCTGGTCGGGAAGTACCATTTCTTCATGTTATGCAAATGCAGAAGTATCCTGTACAAAGCAGGCTGGCGGCATTATTGGTGCGGCTATAGTCGGATCGGGTAAAGATTCTAAAGATTTCGTAATGAAAAACTGTTATTTTTCCGGAAAGGTAACAGCGGAAGAATCAGACGGAATATGCGGCTATAAAGAAATCGGAACTGAAGCAGCAAACAGTATTGTTTTCATAGATACATACTATCTTAAGGAAGCTTGTGATAACAGATCACCGGATAAAGGATGTACAGCTCTTAGCATGAGTTTGTTAGCTGATTCTGAACAGCTTCTTGGTTCTCCTTTTACACATAATAATGAAAAGGAAAAAATTAATGACGGGCTTCCGTTATTTGAGTGGCAGGTCACTCCGTATAAGTTTGAAGGAGAGGGAAGTAAAGAATCTCCGTATCTTATCCGAAATAAGGATGAATTAATTATAATGAGAGATCTTGTGAACACTCCGTATTTTAAATTTAATGATAAATGTTATAAGCTTACATCAGATATTGATCTTGAAAACAAAAAATGGATACCTATAGGAAAAGGCATGAAAGACGGGGTACAGGGGAAACTACCGTATTTTTGCGGAAGATTTGATGGCTGCGGCCACTGTGTAAAGAATATTTCAGTGTCTGAATCAGATAAATTTGCAGGATTTTTCGGAGCCTCAGCATCGAATTCAATCATAGAAAATCTTGTTGTAACAGGAAACGTTGAAGGTGTTTATGCTGTTGGAGGTGTTGCAGGAGAGATAAACGGAGCTTCTGTAAAAAACTGTGCTTTTATCGGCAATGTTAAAGCTCAGACTCAGGCAGGAGGAGTAACCGGTTTACTATGGAATTATGCATCAGTTGACTCATGCTATCATAACGGAAGCGTAACGGCGACTGATGAAAGCGGTGTTTCAGGCGGAATAACAGGAGTAGCATATGTTGACAACGGAGACGTAGCTATTTCAAATTCATATCATGTTGGTGAAGTAAAAGGAAGTGAAAATGAAAGCGGTTCAGTTGTCGGCAGAGCAGGATACAGAGAAAATACAGAAAATAAGCTGATAATTAATAATTGTTTATGTGTTAAAGGTGATTGCAGAGCTATGTATGGAAGTTCAGTAAAAACAAATGGAGTTATTGAGCTCACAAGCAGTCTTTTGAAGAAATCAGCTGATGATCTTGGAGAGCCGTTTGCTGACAATTCCACTGAAAAAAACAACGGATATCCTGTTTTCAAATGGGAACTTGAAGATAAAAAAACTGATGAACCGGAAAATTCCCGTACAGATTTGTCTGATCCTGAAAATCCGCAGGCTGATCCTTCAGAGCTGTCTGATACTGAAAAAACAGATTATGTTATCGGAGATGTTGATAATGACGGAGAGCTTACGTTAAAGGATATTTACATGATCAGAAGACATATTGTTGATATTGAAACTCCGGGTGCTGAAATTATGCGTGCTGATATAGACTGCGACGGTGAAATAACAGTTAAGTATGTATCGCTGCTCAGAACAGTACTTGTTGGAGGTGATATAAGTGAAAAGCTGAATAATCTCTTAAAAGAAAGAAAAAAACAGGATGAATCTGAAAAAAACGATTCAAAAACACCTTCTGAACCTGAATCTGATATATCAGTTAATGAGATAAAATACGGAAAATCAGAAAGAGGAAGAGATCTTACAGCATATGAGATATCAACGCCTGAATACAGCAGAACGATTCTTATGAATTTTGCGATTCATGGATTTGAAGATGATTATGATGCAGATGGTCAGGTACTTGTTGACACTGCAAATTATCTTAAAGAATATTATTCAGATGCTGAAAATTTAAAAGACTGCAGACTTATTATTATTCCATGTGCAAATCCTGACGGACTTCTGGATGGGAATACAAATAACGGATTTGGCAGATGCAATGCAAACGGCGTAGATCTGAACAGAGATTTCGATGTCAATTACAAGCCGAATACAGAAAGCAGATTTTTTACCGAAAAAGCATTTTCAGCTTCTGAATCAAGGGCACTCAGAGATCTTTGTCTTGAATCAGCTCCTGATATAGTTATTGATTTTCATGGCTGGTATAACTGTACTATAGGTGATTTTGAGGTCGCAGAAGTTTTTCGTTCTGAACTGGGACTTCCTTTTCAAAACGGATACAATTCAGAAAACGGAAACGGTTATTTTTCAAACTGGGCACACCGGCAGGGATACGAAGGATTGCTGGTTGAATTTAGCAATACGGACATAAATTATGAAAAACTTATAAATGCTGTGAACCGATTGATAAGCGGAGAATATGACAATAACACCGGTGAATATACAGAAAATAAAAGCTTTAGTGAATTCAAGTCATTTAAAGCATATACATTATCAGATGAGCATGTTGAAACTTATCAGGCTTTTGATGAGCCGTTTGCCACTACAAGTTATATTGATGGCAGCGTTGATGAGTGCACAGTTCAGAAAATATATGAAAACGGGTGGGTGCGTGTAGAATATCCCGTTTCATCAGGTTATAAGGTCGGTTTTTGTAAACTTTCAGACTTTATTTCTGACGATACTGCTGTTGAACATTATAAAGCAAAGGTAAATAAAAACTGCAAAGTATTTATTAAACCATATTCAAACCAGTCAATCGGTGAAGTATGGGATACTGATGAGATCACAGTTGTTGCGTCATATAAAAATATGCTGCAGATCATTTATCCTCTTGATAACGGAGGATACAAAATGGGATGGATTTATTCGGATATACACCGAATTTAAAAATAAGGTTTGAAAGGATCAGTATTATGGGAAAGAAAATGAACAATAAGAATCATTAACAACTGCGGTATAACAAAAATTGACGAGTATATCAAGTGATGCTGGTGAGATGAATATGGATTTGCATTTTAACTTAAAACTTCGGAATATAGATGTTTTAGGTAAGATATTAATTAGTTACTGTGCTGAAAAAATATGTTAATAGCAGGAGGGTTCGTTATGAATGTTAGAAAAAAGATAATAATATTTACATTAGCGATGGTTGTCAGTTCTGTTGGAACCTTAAATGAAATTATTCCTCTTTTGGATGAACCGATAAACATATGCGCTGTTTCTGAGATGAAAATAAGCAGTACCGGCATCAATTTAATTAAGAAATATGAGACGTGCAAGTTAAACGCATATAAAGCTGTGTCAACAGAAAAGTATTATACCATTGGCTGGGGCCATTATGGGGCAGATGTAACAGCTGGGATGAAAATAACACAAAGTAAGGCCGATGAAATGCTTGCTAATGACCTTGCAGAATACGAAAGATATGTGAATAATTTTTTAGTCAAATATGATATTTCCGTCACACAGAATCAATTCGACGCACTTGTTTCATTTACTTTTAATGTTGGTAATGTGTGGATAAGAAGTGAAGACTTTACATTAAGAACATATTTGATTAATGGCGTTAGTAATTATGACGATGCTGCTATCAGAAAGTCTTTTACGAACTGGAATAAGTCAGGTGGAGTAGTACTTAATGGATTAACAACAAGAAGGAATGAGGAAGCGGATTTATTTTTAAAAGGAAGGGAAATAGTAGATGTTCTTGATCCGGATAACAGGTTTTCAGCATATTTGCCTTTAATAGCATATCCAAGCATTAAAAATAACGCAGCAACATATAAATCTGACTGTTTATCATTAAATGGAGGTGCAATATATCCAGGTGATAAATGTTCAATAGATTCTGTTTATACAAACGGATGGTGTAAAGTCACATATCCATGTGCAAACAATACATCGAAGGTGGGGTATGTTCCATTAAGTACATTTATTTCAGATCTGTCATCAAATTTTTCATCAGTTACTGCCCCTAAAAATATCAATACATTTGCAGATTCTGATTTATCAGTAAATATAGGATATGCTGACCTAAATGATAAGTGTTATAAGCTTGGAGTGTCAGGAAATTCAGTTCAGGTTTTATATCCGACAGTAAGCGGATATAAGCTCGGATGGACAGCAGCAGGGGACTGGGTTAAGCCTGTACCTCAGACTACAGATACAAGATTTAATCCGTACTGTCCGATAAAGACATATATTCTGTCACCAAATGAAAACAAACCTGTGTATAATGATTCACATAACGCACAGGAGGGAACAGTATTTTATTCTGATTTTTCAACCATTGAGGAAGTATATTCTGACGGATGGTGTAAAATAACTTATCCGGCAGGAAATACAACAAAAACAAAACAGATTCAGCTTAGTGAGATAGTATATGATATTAATTCTCAGCATGTTTCTTATACTGCAACAGACAAAATAAATGTATATACCAAGTATGATATGAGTTCTTCGCCGAACTGGTGGATATCAGCAGGTGATAAATTTTTTGTCGTTGGAAAGAAAGACGGAAATTTGCAGGTAATGTATCCTCTTGATGCAGGCGGATATAAACTCGGATGGATACCTGCCGGTGATCTGCCGGTTACAACGTACAAGATATCCTACAATGCAAATGGCGGATCAGGTGCACCTGCAGAACAGACAAAGAAATATAATGAGCCTGTTACAATAAGTTCAACAGTTCCAAAAAGAGACGGCTATATATTTGGCGGATGGGGAACAAGCGATAAGGCAACATCTCCTTCTTATGTTTCAGGAGGAAACTATACAGCAAATAGTAGTATTGAACTTTATGCTATATGGAATCCTGTAATATACAATATCAGTTATGATCTTAACGGAGGTACTGGCAGTATTCCTTTACAAAGCAAGACTCATGGAATAACATCATCTTTATCAAAGGTTGTTCCTGAGAAGAAATATACTGTAATATATGTATCTGAGTTATCTGAGAACGGTCTTGAAAAATCAGTTTTATCTTCATGTAAGTTTTTGGGATGGAGCACATCTCAGACTTCAGCAAAAGCCGAATATTCTGCAGGAGGTACTTTTGACTTAAATAAAGATACTGTTCTTTATGCTGTATGGGAACCGGCTCAAATAGGAACACTAATGGATGCTCCGGTTAAAGCAGGTTATTCATTTGACGGATGGTATACAGAAAGTATAAACGGTAAAAAAGTCGATTCTGCTTTAGCGATCAATGAGGATGTTTTTCTTTACGCACACTGGACACCAAATAAGTATTCTATCGCATTAAACTCTAACGGTGGTACAGTTTCAGTGACAAGTATTCAAAGAGAGTATAATTCAGAGTATGGCAGCATAGAAATTCCTGAGAGAGATGGATATACTTTTACCGGCTGGTATTCAGATGAATCCTGTAAAAACGCTGTTACTTCAGATACCGTTGTTTCAACTGCAGCAGACCATAAGCTATATGCCGGATGGACAGTCAATTCATATAAAGTATCATTTGATGCAGCAGGAGGTGAGTGCAGTGAACTCAGTACCTTTGCAAACTATAATACAACATGTGAGTTACCTGTTCCTGTAAGAGAAGGATATACATTTGCAGGCTGGTATAAAGATAAAGATTATTCTGAAGAGTTTACCGGAACAACAAAAGTTACAGCTGATATAACTGTTTATGCAAAATGGAATGCAGAAGCTGTTTCTGGAACTGAAATAAAAGGTGATGTTGATAAAGATGGTGAAATAACACTGAAAGATATCAGAATTCTGCGTCAGTATTACAAAGATAAAACAAGCATTGATATAGATATGAAAGTAGCTGACCTGGATGAAGACGGTGATGTTACTCTTAAGGATATTAGAATATTAAGAGTAATATACAGGGATTTATAACGACGAAGAGGATATCCCACGCCTCTGCAGGCGGGTTCTATCCCTCCGTTCTCAGTTGAAGTACAGTTTCCGACTGGTTGATTAGCGATTTTTCGAATTGCCTTTGCGAGTTCAAAGCAGAGGTTTGAATCTGGGGGTGTAAATATTGAATAAATTGATAAAAAGAGCTTTATCATTATTTACTTCATTTGCAATAATGATGACATTTCTTAATGTATTTCCGGTTCATGCCGGAGAAAAGGGTACCGGGTTATACTGGCCGCTGGATATTGAAAACCATACTATTACCGGATGGGTAGGCAGTTACCAGGGTCATACCGGGCTGGATATAGCATGCGCTGAGGGTAATAATGTATATGCTGTTACTTCAGGAACAGCAACATATTATCAAAGATACAAAACAATAAATGGGAAAAAAACTCTTGTAAGTTATGGAAATTTTGTAATAATTGAAAACGGTCCGTACAAAACTAAATACTGCCATATGAGTGCATTCAATGGTTTTGATTTACAAATTCCAAAAACTTCAACAAGCCGGCAGGGCTGGGATGAATCTACAGTAGAAATTACAATTGGATCAAGGCAGGTGAATGAGGGTGATGTGATTGGGTATGTAGGCACAACAGGAAATTCATCCGGGCCTCATCTTCACTTTGAACTTTACCTAAACGGTTCACTGGTAGAACCAAGTGATTATGTAAGCGATAATATGAGTGCAGCAGAGCATGGCCCGAATCCGCCTGCTCCTACAGGAGCATATCTTGATTGTGCGTCAGGCGGTGCAGGAACAGTTTCAGTGGAAGGCTGGGCCAGAACGCCTCTTAATGTAGATCAGCAGATGGAAATTCATGTTTACTTAGGAGATGAAACAGGTGCTCATGGCGATAAATGTATAGGAGGAATCATAGCTGATAAATACAGGGAAGATGCCGGAATAGGTAATCATGGATTTTCAAATGTACTAAATACAAATATTACAGGAACATATTATGTATGGGTTGCATTTATTGATTATTACGGGAAGGATCAGGCTGACTGGGAATGTTCAGCCGGTCCGATTACTATCACTGCTGCTCCTCCGGCAGATACTGCTGCACCAAGTATCAGTTCGGTTTCAATTACAGACCGTTCTGCCAGCGGATACAAGGTAACTGTTAAAGTAACTGATAACATTGGTGTTACAAAGGTTGCTGTTCCTACATGGACAAAAAACGGAGGGCAGGATGATCTCGCCGGTGAATGGAATAATACTCAGCTAGCTACAAAAGAAAGTAATGATACATGGGTTTTTTTTGTTAAGACATCAGATCATAATAATGAGTACGGTATTTACTATACGGATGTTTATGCATGGGACGGTGCCGGAAATATGGATGCATGGCGCGGAGAAAATAATAAAAGAACTGAAGTTAAACTTGGCATATTTGATTTGACATATAATCCTAACGGAGGTACAGTAATTGACGAAAACGGAAAGAGTACAACATCGGCTGTAAAATGTGTGAAGAATAATATTATTTATCATTCAGCCAATTATTCAAGTCTTTCATGGACCAAACCATCAAGAACAGGATATACTTTTAAAGGTTTCTATAATTCTGCCTCCGGAGGAACTATGATTTACGGAACAAATTTAAAATGTACGAATGAAGGAACTTTTTTTAAAGGTGATTTATATCAGAAATGGGATAATCTGACTGTATATGCACAGTGGACACCAAATAAGTACACTGTTTCACTGGATGTAAACGGCGGTACTGTTTCAGCAGCAAGTATTCAGAGAAACTTTAATGATAAGTACGGTTCAATTGAAACTCCGAAGAAAGAAGGCTATACATTTACCGGCTGGTATAAAGAAAAAGAACTTAAAAATAAAGTATTATCTGATACAGTGGTGTCAACTGCAAATAATCATACACTTTATGCCGGATGGTCTGTAAATGCTGTGACAGTAAAATTCGATGCAAAAGGCGGAAACTGTGAAACAAAGAGTACAAATGTAAATTTCGGTTCTGCAATAGGAAAGCTTCCTGCGGCAGAATGGCCTGAAGAGGGATATGTATTTGACGGATGGTATAAATCAGAAACAGGAAATGATAAGGTTTCTGACAAAGAGGTAATAAAAGGCGAAACAACACTCTATGCACACTGGAAAAAGTCTGAGTTTAAAGGAAAGGGAACAAAAGCCGCTCCGTTTTGTATAGAAACAGCTGAAGATCTTTTTAAACTGTCAGAATTAATTAACTCTCCTGATATATCAGAATGCTATAAGAGCTGTTATTACGTTCAGACCGCAGATATTGATCTTGAAAATAAACTGTTTACACCGATAGGCATTTCTGATGACAGAAACGATTCAGGTTATTATACGTTTAATGGTTCATACAATGGAAAATACCATAAAATAACAGGACTCAATGTAAGGTATGAGGGAAAGAAATTTGCGGGTCTTTTCGGAAAAATAAATCAGGGAGGAACCGGTTCTGTTTCTGAGTTAAAAAATCTTTCAGTAACAGGAAATGTATATTCTGAAACAGCGGAATATACAGGCGGAATTGCAGGTGAGATCTCCTATGAAACTGTAGTGGAAAACTGTGATTTTCATGGAAAAGTAACCGGCTCCGGAAAAGTAGGCGGAATTGCAGGACAGTTCTGGCAGGGCAGCAGTATTTCAGATTGTTATGTAAATGCTGAATTAGTTTCCTTAAATAAGGATAATCCGTATACAGGCGGTCTGGCAGGTTATATTACAGTTGGCGATAATAATGATACCAGAGCAGTGAACTTTATGGCCTCTAACTTCTATTATACAGGAAATAAAGATAAAACTCTTAACGGCGGTATAATCGGAAAAACAAATATCGGCACAGCAAAAGCTGCAAAAATTGAATTCAGTTCATGCTATTATAACGAAGAAGCATCATCAGGTTCTGTAAATGGTTCGGAAATTACAGGCTGTAAATCACTGACAGAAAAATTTATGAAAAATGCTTCAGAACTTTTTGGTGAACAATTTGTTTCAGACAGCTCACAAAATGATGAATATCCTGTATTTGAATGGCAGGCTGTACCTTATCAGTTCCTTGGTGAAGGTACTGAAGAATCTCCGTATATTATTGCAAATAAAACCGATCTCGAAAATATGAGAGATCTTGTAAACAAGACATATTTTGATTACTACAAAAAATGTTACAGGCTTACATCTGATATAGATCTTGAAAATGAATTATGGATTCTTATAGGAAAGGAAACAAAAAATGGTGTTTCGGGTGCTCTTTCTTCATTTTCCGGAAAATTTGACGGCGGATACCATACAGTATCAAATCTGAAAGTATCAGAGAAAGATAAATTTACAGGATTTTTTGGATGCATAAACAACGGTGGTGTGCTGGAAAACCTTATCATAACAGGAAAGGTCCAGTCATCAGGTGCTTCAGTTGCCGGGGTATGCGGTGAGGTAAATAACGGACGTATATCAAACTGTGGCTTTATCGGAGATGTCGAAGGCAATTATGCTGTAGGAGGAGTTGTCGGATATCTCTGGAATGAGGGAATTGTTGAAAACAGTTTTCAAAACGGAACTGTTACAGGAAAAGATCGTACCGGTGGAATTGCCGGAGCAGTATTCGCAAACGCAGGAGATTCTATTGTAAAAAACAGTTATCATGTCGGTAAAGTAATAAGCGAAAAAGCAGAAGTTACCGGTTCTGCTTTGGGATATTGTTCTATAGATGAGAAAAGCAGTAAAAAAATAATTGCTGATAACATTTATACTGTAAGAGGTGATTGTCAGGCACTGTATAACGGCAATTGTACAGAAAACAATATCATAGAGCTGACAGGAGCAATTTTGAAAAAAGCTGCAATAGATATTAGTGATGTATTTATGATCAACACTAATGAAAGCCTTAACGGAGGATATCCTGTTTTTGCCAAACAGCCTGAAGAGCATTTTCTCGCCGGGGATCTTGATAATGATGGTATTATTACTTTAAAGGATGTAGTATTGCTTCGTAAGTATTATCTGGACAACAGCAGTGTAAATGTAAGTTTTGAAGCAGCTGATGTATATAAGGATGGTACTATCAGCGTTAAGGATATTCGTGTATTAAGAGAGATGTACAAAAATCTCTGAGAAAATTATTAATTATTCAGGAGGAAAATATGAAAAGAATTATAGCATTAATGCTGTCGGTAGCTATGATATTTCTGCAAATTTCCGGAGATATGGCGATTGCAGTAGTTGATCAGGCCACTATCATAGCAGGTAGTTCCAAAGGTAAGGCAGGAGATGTAGTTGATATACCTATCGAAATTTTAAACAATCCGGGTATCGTAGGTCTGAGTTTTGAAGTTTCCTATAATTCGGAACAGTTAAAACTTGTAGATCTGGAAGACAGGAAGCTTCTTGGAAAATCAGAGGGTACGTTTGCAGATTTTAGCAAAAATCCTTTTAAAATGTTCTGGGATGATGATGCATCAAGCAACAATGAACAGAATGGCGAGCTTGTTGTTCTTAAATTTGAAATACTTAAGGGCGCAGCAGAAAAAAATGAAATAGCTTTAAAACTGCATAATAATTCTACATTTAACACAGATCTGCATGATGTTGATTTTAAAATGGTAAATGGATTTGTTGAACTCGATGCAGGAGAAAGCGTACCTGCAGAAACTACGGATATAACCGATATTACAGCGGTTTCTTCTGAAGCTGATGTTATACCGGAAAATGGTCCGAATATAAAAGTCGGAACTGTATCTGCAAATGCAGGAGATACTGTGGAGGTTCCGGTAATAATTTCAAATAATCCCGGAATAGCAGGGCTAAGCTTTGATATTACATATGATCAGACAAAACTAAAGCTGGTTGATTTAAAAGACAATAAGCTTCTTGGAAAATCAGAGGGTACATTTGCAGATTTTGACAAGAATCCGTTTAAGATGTTCTGGGATGACGACGCTCCTTATGACAATACCGAAAACGGAACTCTTGCATTTCTGACTTTTGAAGTGTCTGACAAGGCATCAGGAAAATCAGAGATCGGAATAAATCTTCATAAGTCTTCAACATTTAATGTAAAACTTGAGGATGTTGATTTTGCAGTAACTAACGGAGCGGTAGAGATAAACTCATCGGATAAAAAAACTACTGAAAAAAATAAACCATGTATAAAAGCAGGCACAGTATCAGGAAAGGCCGGAGAAACTGTAAAAGTACCGGTTATAGTTTCAGATAATCCGGGCATAATCGGATTAAGTCTTGAAGTTTCATACGATGATACAAAATTAAAACTTAAAGATGCTTGCGACAAAAATCTTCTTGGAAAATCGGAATCAACATTTTCAGATATAAGCAAAAATCCGTTTAAGATGATCTGGGATGATAATGCAGCTGTGGATAACAAGGAAAATGGTGAGCTTGTTGTACTTGAATTCGAAATACTGAAGGATGCGTCCGGTGATGCCGGTATAGATATTACATTAAATAAAAACTCAACATTTAATGTAAATTATGAAGATGTTCTGTTTGAAACAGTAAAAGGTGAGGTTAAAATTCCTGTTTCAGAGGATGCACCATGTATTTCAGT
Source organism: Oscillospiraceae bacterium (assembly GCA_045643005.1). Taxonomy (GTDB): domain Bacteria; phylum Bacillota; class Clostridia; order Oscillospirales; family Ruminococcaceae; genus HUN007. The sequence goes on from JAZUJY010000194.1 coordinate 13,247, forward strand.
CGGATCAGTATCAGGTAAAGCCGGAGATACAGTAAAAGTTCCGGTTACAGTTTCAAATAACCCTGGTATCGTAGGATTAAGCTTTGAAATATCATACGATAACAATAAGCTGGAGCTTGTAAATGCAGAAGATAAAAAGCTTCTCGGAAAGTCAGAGCATACATTTGCAGAGCCCGGAAAAAATCCTTATAAAATGTTCTGGGACGATGATGCAGCTTCAGACAATAAAGAAAATGGTACACTTGCTGTACTTGAATTTAAAATTCTTGAAGGATGTACAGAGGATGCAGCAATTGGAATTAAACTTCATCAGAATTCCACATTCAATGTGAATCTTGAAAATGTAAAATTTGCTGTGTCATCCGGTAAGGTTGCTGTTTCCGGCAATGAAGTAACAACAGTACCTGAAGAGACGACAACACCTGCAGTTACGACAACACCTGCAGCCA
>JAZUJY010000195.1:0-23895 GCA_045643005.1 Oscillospiraceae bacterium
AGGATATCCCCCGCCTCTGCAGGCGGCGGGTTCTATCTGACCAAACAGTCGGAGTACAATCTCCGACTGAGCGGGAACCGATTCTACGAATCGCCTCTGCTTGTTAAAAGCAGAGCTTTGAACAACACAGAGCTTTGAAAAATAGGGGGGATTAATTATGAACAATGAATCATATTTTGACGGTGGATTACTTCAGCTTATCGGGTGGTACATATTAGGCGGATTAGTGACCTGCTTTACACTGGGTATTAGTTATCCGTGGGCACTTTGTAAAATTTACGGCTGGAAAATCAATCATACTGTTGTTGAAGGAAAAAGGCTGAGATTTGACGGTAAAGCAGTACAGCTTTTTGGAAATTGGATCAAATGGCTTCTTCTTTCGATAATAACTTTCGGTATTTATGGATTTTGGGTCGGTATTGCTCTTGAAAAATGGAAAGCAAAACACACTTTTTTTGCTTGATATGATTTGAATTTTGCTAATGAAAAAGCACAGCGTACGGCTGTGCTTTCTTTGATTTGGTATAACAACATAAAGGATATCCCCTGCCTCTGTAGGCGGCGGGAACCGATTCTGCGAATCGTCTCTGCGAGTTCAAAGCAGAGCTTTGAACAACACAGAGCTTTGAATAATATAAGTAAGAGGGGGAAAATCTTTTGAAAAGAAACATCATAAAAAAAGCAGCGGCGGCAGCAGCAGGAATATTACTTGCGGCAGAATGCACGGCACCCGGATATTTATTTAATGTAAATGCCGAAGGATCAGAAGCAAAGGTGATATATTCTTTTGATTTTGAGGACGGAAATTTTGAAGGCTTCAGCAACAGAGGCGGTGAGGATACCACAAAGCTTTCAATAAGCGAGGATAACGCAGTGAGCGGAAGCTGTTCACTTATGGCAAGCGGAAGAACCAACGACTGGAACGGTCCTGCTTTCAGACTCGACACGTCGTGTAAGCCTTATACCGAATATTATATCAGTGCATCGGTCAAGGGAAAATGGTATACCGGTGCAACCCTGAGCTTTCAGTATGACGATCCTGACGGAAAGACTCATTATTCCAATCTTGTGCAGAATCTCAGCGGTCCCGGCTGGATGTCAGTTAAAAACGTAAAGGTAAGCTTTACAGATGAGATGACAAATGTTTTTGTATATTTCGAAGGCGGACAGGATGATATGTATATTGATGACTTTACGGTTGCTGAAGTTCCTGTAAAGCCTATTGAGGAAGATATTGTATCGCTCTGTGATGTATTTGCACCTGACTTTAAGGTGGGTACAGCACTCGTGCCTTCTGATCTGAGTTCAAAGTCAACAATGGCTCTTGTCGGGAAGCATTTCAGCGGAAGCCTTACAGCCGGAAATGAAATGAAGCCTGATTCAGTACTGGATCACGAGGCATGTGTGGCATATGCAGAGAAAAACGGAGACGATACAGTTCCGCAGATCTCATTTTCAGCAGCAAAGCCGTTTCTGAATTACTGTCAGAAAAACGGTATACCTGTACGTGTTCATACTCTTGTATGGCACAGTCAGACTCCTGACTGGTTCTTTAAGGAAAATTATGATGCAGAAGGTGACTGGGTATCATCAGAAAAAATGCTTGCAAGAATGGAAAATTATATTAAGGCATACTTCACTACACTTACAGAACTGTATCCTGATATTGACTTTTATGCATGCGACGTTGTAAATGAAGCATGGACAGAAGCCGGAACACCCCGCAGTCCCGGAGAACAGGGAAGCAGCGGTTCAGAAAAATCAGCATGGGTAAAGGTTTTTGGTGATAATTCATTTATAGAATACGCATTTACTTTCGCAAGAATGTATGCTCCTGAGGGCTGCAAGCTGTATTACAATGACTATAATGAATACATGACAGAAAAAATGAATGCCATAACATCAATGGCAGCTGATTTTAAGAAAAAAGGGATCATTGACGGTGTCGGACTTCAGTCGCATCTTGACGTAAGAACAAAGATCGAAGAAGCTTTTCCGACCATTAATGTATATAACAACGCACTTGATGTTTACTCAAAGCTCGGACTTGATATTCAGATCACAGAGCTTGATGTTACATGCAATGAACAAAGTCCGGATTTTGAGACCCAGGCTAAGTACTACAAAGGGATCTGGGATTCAATTCTCGCTCACAAGGACAGCATTTCTGCTGTAGTATTCTGGGGGGTTACCGATGATGCAAGCTGGAGAGCAGAAAGAAAGCCTCTTCTGTTTGATGAAAACTATCAGGCAAAGCCGGCATTCTATTCTATTACAGACGGTCTGACAGCACCTGAGAAAACTGATATCGCAGGCGATGTAAATTCTGACGGAAGCTTCAATTCCGCTGACCTTACAGCTTTTCAGAAGTGGATGCTGGGCGTTGAAAATTCCGGACTGAAAAACAAAAAAGCAGCTGATCTGAACGGAGACAGCAATATCAATATTTCTGATTTTATACTAATGAAGTGGAATTTATTACAGTAACGATCCTTATTCCATTTTGCACATAAAACCTGAAATCGGGTTTTATGTGCAAAATGATCAACGTGTAATAACAACACAGAGGATATCCCCCGCCTCTGCAGGCGGTGGGTTCTATCTGACCAAACAGTCGGAGTACAATCTCCGACTGAGCGGGAACCGATTCTGCGAATCGCCTCTGCGAGTTCAAAGCAGAGCTTTGAATCATTTGCCGCGTAAAAGACGAATAAGACGTAAACTCAGAAATAGAATAAAAAAGGATGTGGATGACATTTTGAATTGTCAGGTGGAATTTTCCGATGATATGATAATACAGCGGGAAGATATAAATGATGACGACGGAATTTTCCAGTATGTTGATGTTTCCGGATTTGAAGCTAAAACTGATACTGTATACAGCCTGGTAGCAACTCCATGGCCAAAAATAGCAGGTTATCCGGTGGATGAGTCATCTGCAGCGGCATATGGCACAGATAAGACAGCAGCACTGGTATTGTGGGAAATAACATTTTTGGGATTTGATAATGATACTATTCAGAAAAAGGTTGCCGGATGGTGATAGTAACATGATGATAGAAATTAAAGATATCAATGATCCGGGACTTGAAATTTTTGCCGGTGCGGAGGATAAAATACTTGCACATTACTATGAGCCTGAACCCGGACTGTTTCTGGCTGAAAGTATGAAGGTACTGGAGAGAGCACTGGCAGCAGGGTATGAACCTGTTTCTGCTTTGATAGAAGACAGGTATCTTGAAGAAGTGAAGCGTATACTCGGCGACAGACCGGAGATGACAGCATATGCAGGAGATTATGAAGAACTGAAGAATTTTACAGGTTTCAACATAGCAGGAGGTGTGCTGTGTATAATGAGGCGAAAAATTCTCCCTTCTGTTGAAAGTGTGTGTACAGGTGCAGAAAGGATCGCTGTAATAGATGATGTAACAAATCCTACAAATGTCGGAGCAATTTTCAGAAATGCAGCAGCGCTTGGGATCGATGCAGTGCTGCTAACATCCGACAGCTGTGATCCTCTGTATAAAAGATCTGTCCGTGTGAGCATGGGCACAGTATTTCAGATCCCATGGACGATAATCGGAGACAGGAAAGCAATACCTGACAGAGTAAAGGTCGACTGGCCTGAGCAGGGATTCAAGCTGTTAAAAAGTATGGGATTCGCTACAGTTGCGATGGCTCTTGATGACAGGGCGGTCGGCATAGAAAATAAGAAGCTGAAAGCTGAGAAGAAGCTTGCGATCCTTTTGGGTTCTGAAGGGTTCGGACTTGACAAAAAAACAATAGATGCATGCGATTATACTGTGATGATACCTATGCAGAATGAGGTGGATTCGCTGAATGTTGCAGCAGCAAGTGCTCTGGCATTCTGGGAATTAGCAGGAAAATAAAGTATCAATTATGATTTGAAAGGATGATACAAATGAATGTCATAGAAGAATTATTGGCACTGCAGGATGTTTCATACGGAGATTTTCAGGCAAAATTAACTCCGGGAATTCCAAGAGAACTGTTTATCGGGGTAAGAGTTCCTGAAGTCAGAAAACTTGCGAAAAGACTTGTAAAAGAACCTGAAATCTCTGAATTTTTGAATGAACTTCCTCATAAGTATTATGATGAAAATATGTTTCACGGATTACTTATTTCTGAAATAAAGGATTATGATGCGTGTATCGGAGCTGTGGAAAAATTTCTTCCATATGTAGATAACTGGGCCGTTTGTGACATCATGTCACCAAAAGTATTCAAAAAAAATAAAGATAAGCTTTTTAATAAAATAAAGGAATGGTCTGCGTCTGAAAAGACATTTACCTGCCGTTTCGGAATGGAAATGCTGATGACTTATTTCCTTGACGATGATTTCAGACCCGAGTACCTGGATATACCTGCTTCAGTTCACAGTGAAGAGTATTATGTAAATATGATGACTGCATGGTTCTTTGCAACGGCGCTGGCAAAGCAGTGGGATTCTGCGGTTGTTTACATTGAAAACGGTGTGCTTGATACATGGGTACATAACAGAGCGATACAAAAAGCTCGTGAAAGCTATCGCATTACACCGGAACAGAAGGAGTATTTAAAAACACTTAAGAGATGAGTTTGGAATACATTGAAGATTCAAAGCTCTGCTTTTAACAAGCAGAGGCGTGGGATATCCTCTGTGTTGTTATATTCAACATGAGAGGAATATGAGTGAAAAATCTTTACTTATTCACGAATACTATGGTATAATAAGTAAAGATTTTTAGGAGGGAAGTATAAATGATTTCTTATAACGGTCTGGAAACCTTGTTGAAAGAAAAAGGTATTGGAAAAACAGAACTCAGTTTAGAATTGGGATTATCTTCACGTACAGTTGCAAAAATTTCGAAAGGAGAAAAAATCTCCAAAAATACTCTGAATAAAATCGCTGATTATCTGAAGGTTAAGCCTGAATTACTTTACCGTATAGAATCAGATAATAAAATACTGCAGATACTTAGAGATGAGAAAGAGATACATCTTCCGGGCGGTCTTTATCATGAACTTCAGATTAGAATGACGTACAATTCAAATCATATTGAAGGAAGTAAACTTTCTGAAGACCAGACAAGACTTATTTTTGAAACGAATACAATTGATATAGGTGACGGAATTCCTGTCGATGATATTCTCGAGACAGTTCACCATTTCCGAGCAATAGATTATTGTATTGATATTGCTGAAGATGAGCTGACAGAAGAAATAATAAAAAAACTTCACTATATTTTAAAACATGATACTAAGGATTCTACGCTCTCCTGGTTTGCAGTTGGAGATTATAAAAAACGTGCTAATGTGGTTGGCGGAAGGGAAACATCAAAACCATCAGAAGTTTCTAAACACATGAAGGTGCTGCTTGAAAATTATAACGCCAAAGAAATTGTTAATATTGAAGATATTATCGAACTGCATGCTGAATTTGAGTACATCCATCCATTTCAGGATGGAAACGGACGAGTTGGCAGGTTGATAGTTTTAAAGGAGTGTCTTAAGAATAATATTATTCCATTCATTATCGAAGACAGTAAAAAAAGTTTTTATTACAGAGGCTTATCTGAATGGAGAAATGAAAAGGGATGGCTTGTAGATACCTGCCTTGATGGACAGGATATATTTGTAAGGCTTCTTGATATGCTGGATATTCCGCATAACACTTAAGTGTGCTGCAGAGCTTTGAATAGCTTATGAGAATAATAAAGCAGATAAAACCGGGACACAATTTCAAAGCTCTGCTTTTAACAAGCAGAGGCGGGGGATATCCTCTGTGTTGTTATAAATATGGTCGCTTGGCTCAGAAAGAAATAGCAAGGGGTAATATACATGCAAAGAATTTATACAGAAAGGGCGCATCTTATGTGTCCGAATATGTTTTTCGGAATTGCCGTTACTGTTGATGCGGTATTTGACAGGGAAAAGATAAATAGAACAGTGCATGATCTGTCTTCAGCACATCCTTTTTTGCAGGCGGTTTTGGGGCAGGATGAAACCGGTTATTATTACAAAAATACTGATGCTGTTAAGGTGCAGATACTATATGAGAGTGAGGCGGTATCAGGAATTGATGATCCGGTTATTATCAGAGAATATAAGAAATTAACAAAACAAGAGTGGGATCTCAGAAGAGAGGGAATGCTTAAGATTTCGGCATTAAGAAATGGTGATAAAACAGTATTTCTTTTTGTATTCCATCATCTTTTAACGGATGGCAGAGGTGCACTTGGACTGACGGAAGAATTCGCGGCATGCTATAAATCAGGGATTATTCCGGATTTTGCCGGAGAGCAACTTATTTCCTCAAAGAATGATATGCCCGGAAACTCGGGATTACCTTTTATGAGTAAACTGCTGGTAAAGAGAGCAAATAAACAATGGAAGCGGGAAAATAACAGTCTTTCTTATGATGAATATCTGGATCTTGCCAACAAATATCTGGATTCGGATGAGACAGACAGAACTATTACATCTGAAATGAAATACAAGGAGATAGTTGAAGCATGCCACAAGCACCGGGTATCGGTAAATGACTATTTAATGGCGCAGATGTATAAAAATGATAAGACAGATAAAATTATCATTGCATATGATCTTCGTGAAAGATTATCTTGCTATAAAAAAGGAGCTTTGGGTAATTATTCCACAGCTTTTTCAGTGGTATACAGGAAAAAAACGGATGATGTCTGGAAAATAGCCAAAGATGTACATAAACTGATCATAAAAAAAGAAAGCGATCCTAAAGCTTTATATTTGGTGCTGCAGTGCTATGCAGAGTTAGATGGAGAATTGCTGGATGCTTCATTTGCTGCATCCGGATGCGGATATCACAGCAAGGCTGCAGAATTTATTGGAACTATGTTCTTTGGTTTTGCAGAATCAAAGGGGTATAGTATCACAAATCTGGGTAAATTCGACAGCAAAAATATTGAAGAGGCTGTATTTATTCCGCCTGCATCACCGGCAATGAAAAAGACATTGGGTGTATTATCTGTTAATGGCAGGATGTTTGTTAGTTCTGCTGTCAGAGAATAGTACGAAAACATGCTGACAGTAAATTAAATGGTGAAAAAATGGGCTGATCTTAGCGAACAGCCCATGTATATTTATGAGTTATGTTTTTGGATCAAGTCTCTTGCCCGTACTTCAGACTTATCGTACTCGATTTCAAAATAATCAAGAATGCATTTCATATCATCCTGCATGGAGAGGAAAACATCCAGCAATCTTTCTTTTTTTCCTTCAGTCTGCCATTCCTTCAATCCCATGCAGTAGAACAGCTTACTGTCATCATTGATGAAAAAAGGAACAATATCATATGCAAGGCACATTTTTAATGCAAGCAGTCTTCCGACACGCCCGTTTCCATCATAGAACGGGTGAATTTTTTCAAATCTTGCATGGAACTCAGCGATATCAAACAGGTCAATAGTTTGCTTTATCTCAAAATCCTTAACCAGCTCTGCCATATAATAATGAATATCTTTCGGATGTACAGTTTGAATCATACCAACTTCATTTGGATATTTTTTATAATCGCCGATCACAACATCATCTTCATCATCACTGAATGGCAGTCCGTTTTTCAGAAGCTGATGCAGATGTTTGACGTACCCTTCTGTAATCGGCTCATGAATTGTATCAAGGATATAATCAAAGCACTTAAAATGATTGGCTGTTTCAATAATGTCAACTACATGAGCAGTTCCGTCAACTGTGTGAGTTTCAAAAATATAGCGCGTCTGATCGTGCGTTAAACGGCTTCCCTCAATATGATTGGAATTGTATGCAAAATCTATTTGCATTTTATGGTATATGCCACCGCTGATTTTTCTTTTCTTTTCATGCACCAGTGTGTTTAACACTGTTCTTTGCTGTGCCATTCGGCATACCTCCCCCTTTGACAACACTAATTTTATTGTAAGCTATATCCTGAAAAAAGTCAACTGCGGAAGAAAGAGATACTTGACTAATGCTCAGATAGGCTATGTTCTTTACAGCTATTATGGTGAGTCATAAAGTATTCATGTTGTAATTTTTAGAAACAGTTATCTAAAATATCTTTCAGTAAATATAACAACACAGAGGATATCCCCCGCCTCAGCAGGCGGCGGGTTCTATCTGACCAAACAGTCGGAGTACAATCTCCGACTGTTTGGTCAGCGATTCTATGAATCGCCTCTGCTTGTTAAAAGCAGAGCTTTGAATTTATTTTTGAACACAAAAAAATTTGAAATAATAAAGTTCTTCTGAATAATAATATATTTTTTTATTTTTCTAAGGATTATTGATTAAAAAAAGCATCTAATAAGTGAGAAATAAAAATAAATAATTATTTTTCAGAATAATTCGGAACTTTATAAAATAATTATTTGATCATATGTCACAGCGTCTTGATGTTGATATGAGTGGTATAATTGATATTCTTGATCAGAATATGCTATCTCAGATTCTCATGGGTAGTATTACTTATAATTCATATTACTTAAACTGGAGGAATTATTATGATTAAACAAAAACAAATATTATCATTAATTTCAGCAGTTACTATGCTATGTACCACAGTAACTGGTGTTGCAAACGCCCAATCCGAAGAAAATCAGAACATTCAAAATAATGTGATGCAAGATAATGAGGAAAGAATAGGAATCTCTTTTTTATATGGAGATATTAATGATGATGGTGTTTCTGATCTTACTGATTTATCATATCTTTCGTTATATTTGATGAAAAGTACAACTTTTAACATGCTTCAGAAAGAAATTGCAGATATTGATTCAAACGGTACTGTTGATATAGCTGATCTTGCATATTACAAGCAATATATTTGTAAAGATGAAAGTATATCATCAAAACTGAAAATTAATGATAAAAAGTATTTTTTTACGGCATCGGTTGTAGATGTAAGCGATAATATAATCATCTGTAATTATAATGGACAAAATAAAGAATTTATATTTCCTATAGTTTCTGATTCTCCTGATCAATTTAAAGTTGAGTTTGATAAAGATAAAGTTCTTTATTATGGTGATTATGTTAAAGTTGTCTATAATGGAGAAGTATTAGATAATGATCAAATAAAAAGCGATTGCGTTAGTTTCTTTGATGTGAAAGAAAGTTTTGTTGCTGAACAGAAGAATTTTTGTTTTTATGCATCTGTTATTACCAAAGGAGACAATAGTATTCTCGTAGCTCCAAAAGAAGAATATGCAGGTTTATTAGAACAAATAGAAGTAGTATATGATACTGAGAAAGTAGATGTTCATGTTAAAGATACTGTAAAAATCGAATTAAATGGAGATTTACTTGAAATATGTAAATTATCAAATTATAATCCGCCAATAATACATAGTGATAATGTCGAGGTATATTCTCGTTCTAAGGTTGAAACAAAAAATAGTTTTCTTGATTCAATTTCATTTTTTGCAAATATTGAAAAAATAAACGATAACAGTATAATTGTAAATGTTGAAAAAAATGATTATCGTAATCCTGACTATCCGGAAAAGATAGAAATTGCATATACCGGAGATAAATCTGATTTTAATGTTGGAGATTATGTCGCAGTAATCTATAATGAAAAATTATCAGAAGATGATATTCCGAAAATATGTGATGAAAATGTTAAGATTTCTAAAGTAGTAAGTAGTTTTGCATGATAAATCAGTTGGTGAACTACATTGGTAATTGAATTACTGTCACTATTCACGGGTTAGCCAATAGTAATATTTGTATTTACTTACGTTCTAATTTATTATGATTCAAATTAATTATACTGGAGGAATTATTATGACTAAACAAAAAAAAATAATGGCTGTATTGTTAGCCGCAATTATGACGAGTACGGCTGGTACAATTATAGTTAATGCTCAGAAAGATAGTACTGACAAAATAGTTTCAGCATCTGAATTACCACTGCTTGATACCAATAACGCTTTTCACTATCAACCATATGATCTTATAGAATCAATATCTGCCGAAGGTAAAGAGTCATCATACTGTATAGCTATTCCTCGTTGTATTTTACAGAACCTTGAAATATCTGAGAGTATGCCAGATAAGGAATCTTTCATGGAAAAAGCTTCAGATAATAGAATACATTATATTCTTGTCAGAGGAGAAGAACTCGGACTGTACAGATATAAATTAGACATATATGGAGACGGAAGCCTTTTAGTGAAAAAAATAGTATGCAGTACAGATATTAAATATAAACAAAAAGTGGATATGGAAAACCATAATATAAAAATATATGAGTATGGTTCAGAAAAAATGATATATGACGGAAATGAATATACGACTGATTTTAGTTTTGGTGAAGATAAAGAGACTAATGAAACATATTCTATTCGTGAAGAAAGTGTATTACCACTGGCAATTGAAAAAAGTCCATCAATTTATGGAGATCTGAACAAAGACTCAAATGTTGATTTAACAGATTTGTCATTACTGTCTGTAAATCTGATGGAAAGAGAAAAATTTACAGAATATCAAAAAGGTGCAGCTGATATCGACGGAAGCGGAGAAGTTGATATAGCAGATCTTGCATATTTTAAACAGTATATCAGCAAAGATCAGGATTTGAGTAAAACAATTAAAATTGATCAGTATTGATGTAATTTCCTCCATCTGTGTTATTATAAAAAATATTTTGAGCAGCGACAGCAATGTCGCTGCTTTTTTATGTGTGTCGGGCATGACACACAGCCAGTCGGTGAAAGGTAAGCGTCAAATAGAATGCGTCTTTCTAAAGCAAAATTCATATGATATAATAAAAAAATTGTGCTGACAATGACTTTTCCTTCTTTCTGAATTACCAAAACTCGGAGCTGAACCGACAGAAGATCAGCTCAAACCATATCTTCCATGGAGTGCTCAGCTTCCGGATTATTGCAAAAATCAATCTAAGATTTAATGATAGGCGAACTACCTGTACCGGGGGTTCGCTTTACTTTTTCCAACGCGTTTGGATGTATCGCTTACCTATGAATGTCGAAAATTAAGAATGCAGCCACTTCATTTTTTGGGGGAGTACAGATACCGATAGAGAAAATAAATGATGTATACTTTGATGCAATGTCCGGAGAAGAATGTTAGGCAACAAAGATATATGTAAGCATATAGTTATGCACTGAGATATGTCCTTTTTTTCATTCTCACATCGAAAACATTACAGAAACGTTTCGATACAATGAAAAAGGATGTGAAAATTTATGAAAAAGAAAATATGTGCATTACTTTCAGTACTGCTTTCTTTAAATCTCTGCAGCTGTAAAAATGATACAGGCAATGATGCGAACAGTTCTGATTTATTACAAAATGGAATTGCAGAGACGGGAATGAACGAAGGTAAGCTTTCTGGAAATGTTTTAGTTCCCGGTACCGGAATATATCTTTCAAAAGAATACACGCTTCCTGAAGACGTTGAAATTCTGTATGGTGCTTCAGCAGTGAATGACAAAATTATAATAACCGGAAATGCCGGAAGCAATCCTTCTTACTGCGTTTATCTTTATGATACAGAAAGCGGTAAGACTGTAAAACATGATTTAAACCCATATGGAATACAGAACATTAATAAGGGAATAGTCACTGACAGTTCAGCATATCTCTGTGTTCAGAAGGAAGACATGGGACTATATCTGGCATTATGTGATTTTAAAAAGGATGCAGGTACAGTTTCAGATTCAAAAGTTGAAATAAATGATGATTCTGTAGTTGTGTATCTGATGGAGCAGGATGACAGCGGTGATATTTCTTTGATTTGTTCAGGTGTTTCCCGAAATAACAGCAGTTTGTTCAGAAATACATATGACCGTATAACACTTGAACTGAAAAAATCGGAACCGGTATGCAGTGATTTGTTTGATGATAAAGAAACAAGTATATTATCAGTTGTAAATGATAATAATAACGGATTTTTTGTTTTGCTTGAAAAAGACCGCGGGGATTACAGCCTTTATCACATTTCTGAAACCGGAGAAACTGTTTTCTCTGAAAATGACGGTCCGGATGATATCGGTGGCATCTTTGCGGCGATGTATCTGACTGAAGATAAAAATCCTGTAATAATAGCATGGGATGAGGAAAATGAAGGATTATATCATGCAGATGTATTTGATAAAGATACCGGAATGACTGTGGACAGATATGATTTTTCTATTCAGGGGGAAGAAATTGAGCTTTTTAATAAAGCAAAGAATAACGGAGATTCATTTAACTTCACTCAGTCAGGAAAAACGTTCACATTTGATCCCGACAATCAGACATTTGTTCAGCACGAGGTTCTTTCTGATCTGGCAGGACTCGATAATTCATTTTGTAACGCACTTGATCAGAGTGAAAACAGTCTGTTGTTTTATTCAGCTCTTGACAGTAAATTTACCGGAAGCGATAACAGCTGTATCTGGATTACAGATACAGCCGGAAATGTACTTTCAAAAATAAAGAATTCGAATGCGCACTCCTATGACTATGCAGTATCAGGGAACAGCATTTATCTGGCAGAGAAATCATCAAATAATCTGATAATAACTGAAGTCAATACTGCTGATTTTTCTGTAAGTGAAATAAAAGCGGATGTTTCCGAATATCCTGATTTTAGCCCTGGCAAAATAGACATAAGTACTGATGGTACGATTATACTTTCTTCCGGGCCAGAATTACTGTTGATTGACAATGATGGTAACATAATAAATCATTTTGCTTTTAATGATTATGAGGAACATATTTATGATATTACAGCGGCTGGTTCGGGATACGCATTGCTGAAGCGGACCCCTGAAGATACAAAACTCTATTATGCGGAAAATATCAGTTCAGAACCTGAGATGCTTGAATTGGAAATAAAAAACATATCAGGCTTTGCCAATACATTTGACAAAATGAACTTATATATGGTAACATCAGAAGGTGTATTAAAATATTCGTTAGCTGACAAAACCAGTTCCTTTATTATGAAATGGGCTGATTCAGAAATTTCGGCATCGCCTTCGGATGACTCATTATATATAACCAGCTCAGGTAATCTTGTCTGGTCAGCGTTTGAAGGAAATAAATATAAAGTTTTCCTTTATTCCGAAGCTGATGAGGAGACAGCTGACAGGGTTAAAAGCAAAGAAATATTAACTGTTGCATGTGACGGACAAAAAGATTTTATAAAAAGAGCGGTTGCTGAATTCAACCGTACTAACTCAGATTTCAGAATAGAAATCAATGACTATGAAAAGTACAGTCAAAGCTATAAAGACAATACGGTCTATGATAAAATGAATCTTGATATTGTATCCGGAAACCTGCCTGACATAGTTATTGGCGGAAACAATATCGACATATCGCATTTTAGCAGGATGGGCATGTTTGCTGATCTGAATCGTTATTTTGAAGATGACAGTGAATTTGACAGGAGTGATTTCTTCGGTAATATTCTTGAATCATATTCATCAGACGGAAAGCAGTACTGTATTCCGCTTAATATTTTTATAAATGCAGTACTGTGCAGGGAAAATGTTCCGGGAAAAGAGAACTCATGGACATTTGACGAATTTTTCAGTGCAGATTCTCTGTTTTACGAAACTTCACGTGAAGATATGGTAAAATATCTGATAACCGAAAATCTTGATGAGTATGTGGACTTTTCAGAGATGAAATGCAGTTTTGATGATATATATTTTTCAAAGCTGCTCACATATATAAAGGAAAATGCTGAGAGTGAAGAAGAGATTATGAAAATTCTGACAACGGAAAACGGCTATTCGGAATACAGGGACAGATTTATTAACAACACCTGTAATGCGGAACTTCTGAATCTTCAGTATGCTGACAAGCTTTCAGAGTATTCAGAACTTTCCTCATTTAACCTCAGAGGAATGCCGTCTGAATCAGAAAATGTTTATCCTTCGGTTTCATCTGACAGTCTTATATGTATCTCTGAAAAATCAGGCCATAAGGATGAAGCATGGAAATTTATAAAACTGTTAATGTCAGAAAAATATCAGGATACAATAGGTGAAAACAGCAAGCATACTTTACAGCTGAGTATCAGAAAAGATTCATTTGAAAAAATGATGGCAGATTTTGCTTCTGAAGCCGGAGCAGATACTGCTGAAAAACTAAGAAAAGCAGTTGAATACTCAAACAAAGCTGTTTTATCAGATTCCCGCATCACAGGAATAATAAATGAACAGTGTGCGTTATTTTTCACTGATTCGCAGACAATTTATGAAACAGTAAACAATATTCAGAATCAGGTCAGAACATATCTTATGGAAATAAAATGAAAGGACGGAACAGATGACAGATTCAGAGCTTATAAAGCTTATGCTTTCCAAACCAGAAGAAGGATACCGTGAACTTGTAAAAGCCTATAGTAATTATGTTTATGCAGTTGTGCTGAACAGGGTTCGTGCTATAGCTGCGGAAACAGATGTACAGGAATGTGTAAGTGATGTATTTATTGAAATACTCAGAAAAGCTCATGAACTGAATGAAGCAAAAGGAACAATAAAAAGTCTGGCCGGAACAATCGCAGCAGCAAGAGCGACAGATCTTTACCGTAAACTGAATCGTACACTTTCACGTACTGCAGATGAAAACGAATTATATCAGCTTATCAGTGTGACGGATATGGAAGCAGAAATAGACAGAAAAGCTGAAAGCGGTTTTATATGGAATAAAGTTACTGAACTTGGAAGTCCGGATTCGGATATTCTTATTATGCAGTATTTTTACAGAATGAAAGCCAAAGAGATTTCAGAGGAGCTCGGAATAAGTACTGCTGCTGTAACTAAGAGAAGTCTCAGGGCGAGAAACAAACTGAAAAAAATACTTAAAGAGGGGAGTGAGTTTATTTGAAAAAACAAAGAAGTATTGAAGAAATATTAACTGATGATATAGAGCTTGATGATGAGCTGGTGGAAAAAATAAGTGAAAGAAATATTTTATCTGACGGTAAAATTAATGCGATAATCAATGACGGTTTAAGCAAAATTAACTCTGATAATCAGAACGAAGGCGAACCCAAAATAGATGTAATTCATAAAAGAAGAAATTTCAGTTATGCTGCAGTATTTCTGGTATTAACAGCCTGCCTTACAATTTTCGTTAATATTATTTTTTCAAAGAATGCTGTTCCTGATAATTATGATTCCGTTTCTGATACAGATATGAGTACAGAAACTACAATTAATTCAGAACATCAGATCCATCTGTACAGTGAAAGTTTTCATGATGAGGGGACAATTGATACCGGAGGAGAATTAGTTCAGTATATTACATTCAGCGGGAATATTTTATATGTCTTCTCCTCCGATTTCAGTTTCCGAAATCTTAAACTCACAGCTTACAGCAGAGATGACAGGAAAACATTATTCTCTGAAGATATTGATGATGAAGGCTGGATAAAGCATATTAAAGAGGATAACGGCGAATTTGAAATAATATATCAGTACAAAGATAATCTGAAATCAGTTTCTTTCAGTGCTGATAAGAAACTTTATAACGTTCAGCAGAGCAGCATTTCTGTTCCGGATACTCATTTTATAGAAGGAGTATATGATTGTGAAATACTTTTTTGCACTGAAGCAAATGGTTTTATGAATTATGATTATGTATATATCAGAAATGACGGAGCGGTATATGGGTATAAAGAGAAAAATAAGAAATCATATCTGATTACGTCAGACATCAGTTCCGAAAACGGAATTTCCTGTGCTGCGGCTGACAGGAGTGGAATTGCGTTATTGTTATAATATGATATTATTCCGTATACACAGTAACAAAAGAATATATGCAGGACAACGAAGTGTTTGCAGATGCATTTAACTTCTATATGTTCGATGGCGAGCAGGTAATAAAACCTGAGGAACTTCATCCGCTTGATACAACAGCAATAGCACTTCCGTTCGGAGATGATTCTCCGTCAAAGCCGGTACAGAAATACAGAGATGTACTCAAGTATATTGCAGCGATGGAAGTGAAAATCTTGGAGTAACTGAAAATAATAATATTCAGCAATACAATGATTTTCTCAGAGAATGTAATGGTGCACGTTGTGGATCAATAGATTTTTGGAGTGTAGAGTTGCTTTTAAAAAATCAATATAGGGTCTTGGATATTCCTGGCGGAGAAAATGAGTGGCTTTGCATTGGTCAAATTCTTTATGAACCTCTTGTGTTGAATAAAAATGATTTAAAAGTATATCGTTTTTATCAAGGTGGTGAAGATGAAATTTAAGGAGATTGTTTTGGAGATTTTGATTATTTTATGCTTAACTATGTGTTCAGTGTTAATTATTTAGATATAACAACACAGAGGATATCCCCCGCCTCTGCAGGCGGCGGGTTCTATCTGACCAAACAGTCGGAGTACAATCTCCGACTGAGCGGGAACCGATTCTACGAATCGCCTCTGCTTGTTAAAAGCAGAGCTTTGAATCGGCTTCAACTGCCTTCTTGATCTCAGTGAAATCATATTCATCGCCGCCGAACCGGACCTTGACTGTCTCAACGGGAGCAGTCGCTCTTGTAGTCTTAGCTGCGGTCTTTGTAGTGGTCTTAGCCGTAGTTTTCTTCTCAGCAGCCTTCGCAGGAGCTTTGGTTGCGGTTTTCTTAGCAGGAGCTTTCTTTGCAGCAGGCTTCTTTGCAGGCTTTTTAGCCGGAGCTTCTGCAGCAGTCTCCTTGACAGCTTCGGTCACAACCTCTGCCTTGACTTCGGCAACAGGTGCGGTTTCAGTTTTCTTCTTTCTTGGCATAGTTGATACACAGTTATTATGTGATCCTGCCATCCGGATATTTACCGCTTGACTTATTCATGGCAAAACGATATAATACAAAGTGAAAATAAAAATTTACGGTTTCGAAAAAATGATCCAAACTAAGCAGTCCTTTGGGGCTGCTTTAATCATATCCCCTTCTGTTCAAAATTGGAAATTAAAAATAATCAGAAAAGGAAACGGGACAGCTATGAATAAAAAATATTTTACGCTTTTGATACTGGCAGCCGGCTGCAGTGAAACAGCGTTTTATCCGATGACATCAGAAAATGAACTGCTTATCGATTACTCAATAAAATATGCTTTTTCTGAAGGCTGCAGAAATGTAGTCGCTGTAGTACCGGAAGCTGACAGAGAAATCGCCTGGAATTATATGGAGATCGTCAGAAGAAAATATAATATAACGAACTATGTCGCTGCTGTACATGAAGATTTTAAATTCTCTGCAAGTCAGCTTACAGATGCATGGAATGAGATCGGTGATGATGATATTATCACTGTCTTTGCAGACACTTATTACGGAAAAGAAATGTTTGCAGCTGCGGCTGAGCACATCTTAAAACAAAACCGCTCATGCATGATCGGTACAGTTCCCGAACAGAAGCTGCCTTCCATAGAAGAAAATGATACCGGCATTTACAGTACCGGTTCCGTTATGAATGATCATCGTATATGCAAAAACATGTTTGGTCTGACGTATGATACCAGAAAGCTTATGGAAGATGAATACGATGAGATGATGACCTTTCAGGATCGGGACAGCACAGAAACGAATATAACATTTTCCGAATACCTGAAAAATAAAATAGACATACTCAGTAACTTCAGTCCGGATCTTATTGATAAAGATAAGGAATTTTTCACTGTATATGATAAAGAAGATGCAAGATACGTATACAGTCGTAACGGAGAAATGAAAAAAAACATAAGCGAAAGCTGCTGCTGCAGTTTTGCGAAAATTTATCTGTACACAACAGCACACAATACGATCGCTGTAAATTTTGATGCATATGCGAAAACTGAATACCCGTTTGGCCAGGACTATATGCATTTTTCTCTGAATAAACCGTTTGACACAAACATAAGTGCAAGTGAAATTTCCGGAAATACTTCCTGCATTATTGATTCAGAATACAACTGGAACAGCAATATGAACTATGAAAATCAATACTGTGCCGGAAAATGCAGCTCTTCTCTCAAAATAAAATCTGAAAACAACACCATTCATTACAAATTTCAAAGCGAATGGAATGAAATAAATCCGTGGGAAAAATACCCTATTCATCTCGAAATGAAGTTTAAGTATTCAGCATATCCGGAATTTCTCAGAATACTGTCCGATGATCAATTATCCGAAACGCCAATGCTTGTTCTTAAACCTGTATTTTACAAAAAGGCGAAAGAAACATCAGACACTGATAAAACCGATCCCATTTCAGATACACAGACGTCAGCAAAAAAAGTAACCCCGCCTGATATCTCCGTACAAGGCAATTCTGTGAAAATCGACATAAAAAAAGACCTCAGTTCCGGAACTCAAAGAGAATATGCAGACGTTTTCGACATTTCTGAAGAATCAAAAATTATTAATTATGATCTTTTAGCACACTTCGGAAAATTCAGTGACAGCGGTCCGGGCCTGATACTGAAAAAAGGTCTGGATGATCTGTTTAGCAGGGAAAAGAAACTTATTTATTTTGCATACTCTGCAGAATTTGATCTCTCTGAAAATGTTTTAAAAGTATATTCAACAGAAATGATGGATCAAAGTGCCCTTGAACCAAAATGTTTCAAAAACAACCCGCCGGGGAAACTGATCGATATCTGTAAAATGTACTGCAGGATCGAAAAAGGGAAAATCAAAGGTCATGTGAAGCATTTCAACGACGGCAATCATTCTGAATTCTGCGGACCGTTTCGTATGTTTCAGGCAATGGATAAAAACGGAGAAATACTTGCAGCTGTTGTTATTACAAAAGAATCTGATTTTTCTGAATTTATTGAGACTGCAAAAAAACAAACGATCGCCCTGAAAACCAAAGTGATCGTTTTTGAAATTATGAAAAGGTATCAATAAACTGCTTTTACTCTACATTTATCTTCTCTTTATATGATATCAGATATTTTTCAGGTTTTGACAGATCCACATATATTTTCACAGCTTCGTCCTTTTTTACAGGTGTCTGTGATTTGTACCTGAAAGTATCGGTATTGAAAAAATATTCTTTACCTGTATTTTCATCCTCATATTTCAGCACAGCATAATAAGAAGATTCCAGGTGGTCAAATTCTGCATAAATATAGCTGCGGCTGTCTATAAGGTATTTCATTGACTGATATTTGTTTACAGATCTTGCAAATACTATGACAGGAGAAACAAAGAAAAAAATCATTCCCAAATTAACGATGACATTATTGATTATTCCTACCTTTTTTTCAGATTTTATCAGCAGAAGAAGAGTGATCACCCCAATAACTCCAAACCAGAAAATTAGTCCTGCTGTCTCGGTATCTCTAAGAGAAAAGCAGAAATAATACACGCACGCCAGTGCTGAATACAGCAGTGTAATGACGATTGCTATGATGGAAATTGTTTTGTCTGATATTTTATCTTTCAGTTTCATTCTGCCATCTCCTTTCCATAAACAAATGATCCGTATGCCTGCTCACAGATATGATTTGAAAAATCTGATTTTGGTTGTTTGTATATTTTTCCGGTGCATGATCCTTGATTTTTAAGTTCAATAAAAATATACTTTTTATTTTAATGAGTATTTTGATAATAGTCAAGCTTTACAAATGAAAAATCAATTATTTTTGCAAAGGAACATAAGAAAACAAAGTTGATGAGTTATCAGGCTTCGAAAAAAGATTTTTTGAATTTATGTTTACCGGTTCGTTATACAAAAAAATATATAGACTTTACGAATTAGAAAACTAATCACTTTTCAGATATTCGGTTATTCAAAGGAGGTATAACATGATTATTTCATTTGATCTGGACGACACATTATTTGTTTCACGGAAAGATATAAAAACTGAACCGGCTCTAAAATTTCCATGGAATAATATTTATAAGGAAAATCTCAGATTCGGGACAGTTGAGCTTTTCAAAAAACTCCATTCTATGGGTGTCGAAACATGGATATATACAACTTCTTTCCGTTCTGAAAAATATATCCGCAGATTGTTTAAGCATTACGGTGTGAAGTTATCCGGAGTAGTTAACGGAGCCAGACATATGGCTGAAGTACAGGGCAGAAGAACAGAGCCTATGCCATCGAAATATCCGCCGAAGTACAGAATTGATTTACATGTTGACGATGAGATTTCAGTTGCACAGAATGGTAATCTATATGGTTTTAGTGTACATATTATCGGACCTCAGGATGATGAATGGGCTGATAAAATTATAAATAAAGTCCGGATTGCAAATTCAAATTCTGCAAGCTGTAATAAATGAGAATATAGTATAAATCATGTACGATAAGGAAATGAAAATTATTATTTTAAATTCTTATATTTTTTTATTTATATATGTTTTATTAAGCAAAAGTACCACTGATAACTTGGCTTAAGAGGGGTGCTTTTGCTTATTTTTGCGAAAGCGCCCCCGTTAACGTGATTTAACAGGGGCGCTTTTGCTTATTTTTGCGTAAGCACCCCTGTTAACTTGACTTTAGGGTGGTACTTATGATAAACTTATAAACACGGAGGTGCTGCAATGAATATTGAATTACATGAAGACCTTTATTTCCGTGAGAAATACCTTAATAAAATCAGAGGCTTCTATCACGAAACAGAAATCATAAAAGTAATTACCGGAGTAAGAAGATGCGGTAAAAGTTCTCTTATGCAAATGGTCATGAAGGAACTGTTAGACTCAGGCATTAAAGAAGATAACATATTCTACTTTAATCTTGATAAGCGTCCTTACTTTGAACTGACAACTGCCAAACAGTTAGACCGGCTCATTGAAGAAAATGTTAAGGGTGAAGGAACAAAATACCTGTTCATTGATGAAATCCAGAACATCATGAATTTCGAACCGGTAATCAATGCATGGCGTGAAGAAGGAAACATTTCCATTTTCCTGACCGGATCAAACTCTTACCTGCTTAGCGGTGAGCTTGCCACTAAGCTGACGGGACGTTACATTGAACTGGACATGTATCCTTTAACCTTTGAAGAATATCTGAACATGAAACAGTTTTTATCAATTCCGATTTCTGACGACCTGCAGGAATTATCAAATTTTATCTATGACGGTGGATTTCCTTATGCTCTTAAACTAAGAACACCCGAAGCAAAGAAGGAGTACACGCAAGACTTAATAGAGGAAATATTTCAGAAAGACATCCGTAAGAGACTTAAGATCAGAAACCGTGTTGCTTTCGATGAAATCATGAAATACTTCATAGCAAACTTCGGCGCGCCTACCAACCTGACAAACATCGTCAGCGACCTGAATAAGCGTGGTGTTAAGTTAAAGACTGAAACTGCGCACAAATACATTACTGCTCTTGAAAGTGCCAAAATTCTGATTCGCTGCGATCGCTTTGATATTAAATCAAGAAAGTCACTCATGGGTGAAAAGAAATACTACCTCTCAGACCTTTCATTCTATTACGCCTTAAACACAGACAACAGAATCAACTACGGACCGGTACTTGAAAACATTATCCATAACTATGCACTTACCCATGGTTACAGCGTTAGCACTGGCAAATTTGGAAAATTCGAATGTGACTTCATTTTTAGAAATAAAGAAGCTGACTACGCTTATGTGCAGGTTGCTTACACTATTTTAGCCGGCGTTGATACTGAAAACAGGGAATACAGGCCACTGGAGATGATCACCTGGGATAACTACCCTCGCTATATCATGACAACAGATAAGCTTCTGCAAAAGAGAAACGGCATCATTCATGCTAATATCATGGACTTCATGAAGTCTGAAAAAGAATTTTAATAGTAGCGGATGTTATTAATTGGGCAGAAGAAAGTCTTTCTGATACAGTTAATAATATTGCACCTGACTCAAATCCTATGACAACAAATACTGGAAAAACAATTTATAAAAATGATACTACCGGAAAACAAGTTGTATACGATAATGATGGAAATTATTTTAGAATTGAGGATACCAATTTAAGCGGAAAAAGAGTTTATACAGATATTAATGGCGATCCTATTCCTAATAATGTTATAGTCAATGGAAAACAAATGGGTTTATCACAAAGTGAATACAATCGATTAACACATTTTAATAACAAAGATTAATATTTAATATTGGAGAGTATAACAATGAAAAAATTAATTGAAAGTGATAAATACAGCATATTACATGAGTATGAGAAAACTTTTCTGTATATAAAAAATACAGAAAAAACTATTATGATTGGAGAATTTTATGGTGATCCATATGCAGCACTAATTTCTAAAAATGAGGATTTCTGCGTAGTTGCGGGTGAAGGTTTGATCATCTATTATTTAAATGAACCTTTTTATGAATATAAAAGTAATGATAAGACCATGCAGCAACAATGGAAAGAATGGGGTCGCGAAAGTGGTAATAATACCGTTTGGATTGAAAAAATAGAACAAATAGAAGTAAAAAAAATAAGAATTACGACAGAAACTAATGAAAAAATTGAGATAGATGTTTAAAATCAGAACAAATATCCGAGCATTATTCAAAAGAGCAATGTCATTTTATAACAACACAGAGGATATCCCCCGCCTCTGCAGGCGGTGGGTTCTATCTGACCAAACAGTCGGAGTACAATCTCCGATTGTTTGGTCAGCGATTCTACGAATCGCCTCTGCTTGTTAAAAGCAGAGCTTTGAAAACGACGTGATGGTATAGAAGTATTAATTAATATAGTAGGTGAAATACTTGGACATTGAAAAACAAATATTTAATATTGAAAAAGGTAAGCAGATAGGTTATTATAAAATATCAGAAAATAGTGAGCTTGATTGTGGAATTCAAAAAAATAATAATAAATATCTGGTTTATATAGCATTTCATGATTATGAGTATGATTTTATGGATTCCGGAAGAGAAGAATTTTATTCGTTTTCAGATTTAAAAAAAGCAATAGAATACATAGTATCAAGAGATATTCCAATTGAAGAGTTTTTTCCGCAAAAAGGAAATAAGATTTTTTATACAGAATGGTTTAACAGAAAAAATATCACAGTAGTAGATATGTAATTCCAAAAGTATTCTCGAATGCCAAAACGGAGCATTTGTATATAAGTTTGAACCATCTACGAATAAAGTATTTGTAGGTTAAAATGGCGAACGAATTATTGACATATATTTAAACCGGAAATGTTTTTGAAGATGCTTGTAGTATTATAGATACAGCTCAAAAAGTAGCATATTCTGCTGTGAATTTGACGTTGGTTCATAGAAATTGGCTTCTTGGCAAAAGAATTGCGGAAGAAGAACTTAATGGTGATTCCAGAGCGGAGTATGGTGCTGAAGTAATAAAAAAACTGGCAAGAGAATTGAATGAACAGTATGGAAAAGGTTATACGAAAACAAATTTATATAACTTTTATTCATTCTATAAGTTATATCCAGAGATTTTCCACTCGGAAAGTGGAAAATCTAATGCAACACTATCTTGGACGCATTATCGTGTTTTGTTGCAAGTAAAGGATGAAGAAGCCGGAGCATGGTATGAAAAAGAAGCATTACGTGAAACTTGGAGTGTAAAGACACTTCAGCGTGGTGAGGGAGATAATCCAACGCTCGGTATAGTATTATGTGCAGATACCGATGAGGATATTGCAAAGTTATTCAATTCTTCATGGAAATGAGCAATTATTCGCCTCTAAATATAAATTGTATCTGCCAACTGAAGAAGAACTAAGAGCCGAAATTGAAACTCAAAAAGAAATGTTTAAACTTCAGCAGGAAGAAAAGAAAGATGAAGAATAGCAGGTTTGGAAGTACCTAGGGAAACACTGATTAAGTCTGGCGTACAGAATGCGCAGGCAGAATTTTCGTCAGACTGCATAAAAACGACGCAGGCATACTGTCGTATGTCAAGGAGTTTTTGTGCAGGATGGCGGAAATTATGCAAGCAGACTGTACG
>JAZUJY010000196.1:0-2712 GCA_045643005.1 Oscillospiraceae bacterium
GAAGGATCAGATGCAGTATATGGCTGAGGATAACTGATGATTATGGCATATTCTGACATCTGAAAATCAAAAATAAAAATGTAGGTTTTCCTACATGAAAAAAATTTCAAAAACCTACATTTTTATATTGACATTTGCATATACGAATGTTGTCACATAGTGTAGTTGAATTATTTATGTATTATTCAGGAAAAGTATTAATTGATGGTAATAATAATTTTGTAATCTATTATAAAGAAAATGATTCCTCAAAAAATGCATATGAAAATGAACCTTATTTTAATGTATCTACATTTTTTGTCGATTCAAATGAACTTCAAAGAGCAAAAGAATTACAGGCTAAAAAGAATCGTGATATTTTTGAATTGGATATGATGTTTTTGAAATCAATAGAAAATATAATGATAAAAACGTGTTTATTATCTGGAAATGAAGCTGCTATTCCTCAAATAGAAGAAGCTTCCCGAAAAGTAATAGAGTCAAATTTTGAATTAAAATATAAAATAAATAAGTTCTCCAAAAAAAGTGAAGATTCATTATATAAAGCATCTGCCTACAGGCATATAACACCGGATGGAGAAAACTATTATTTGGAAGTATTAAATATGCAAAGTAAGGAGATTGATATTTACCAGCTTAACAAACAACCGGAGTATGTAAAGATGGAACTAATGTATACAAAAGCATTTTGGGATAATCATGATTTTCATTTATATAGTGATGATTATCATAAGGATATTGTAGTAATAAATGTGGATGATCATACTATCATTATTAATAAAACATAAAAAAGATTTGAAACAATAATATGAAAGTAAAATGTTTTCTTAATATCTTTCTTTTCTAACTGATTTATATAATGATTCAGGATTTATCTCAAATGGAAATATCAACGACTTCTCCATGATCAAAAGATATCTCTTTATGGATTCATCAGAGCTGTCAAAGGTACAGCAGAAATTATCAGACCTGAATGCAGACGGCAAAGTTGATGAAAATGACCTTAATCTTTTGAAGGAGATCATTTCGGTAACAATAAGGAACTGTCCTGTAGATACAAATAAAGACGGATTTGTAAATGAAAATAACAGTATTAAGTATGCAGGTTATTATTACAGAAAACTATTAACATAACCTATAATAAACTCGGACTTGAGAGCTGTTCTGTTACTGAGTCTGACCGAGGTGATCAGGGTATTGTTATAAACAGCGAATTAAAAACGATCTATGACGCAGAAGGAAATGCTGCGATCATATAGAGTTGAGATGCAACCTGGAGGTTCCGGAAAATGGTATCCTATGGATTCAAAAGGCGTTTTTCATAAACCAAATGAAGTTAAACTAACGAGTACGATATACAACGCTGATGTTGCAAACGATACACACATAAAATTCTGTAAGAATATCAAATAAAAGAGGAATTAGCTATGGAATTAAGTGAAATAATAAATGTTTTTAATAGTAAAATTAAATCAGAAATAACAAATATGTTAAGTTATTTGGAAGATTGTTTTGAGTCGTATTCATCAATTAAAGATATTAATTTAATTGTCAAATACTTGATTAATGAATTTGAATTAATAACAGATGGAGACATTAAAGAAAAGATACTTGATGTGATACAAATTGCTGTAACATATAAACCGGAAGTTTGCTGTGATTTTATAAGTCTTTCAAACGATATAAATAATCTTTCTGATACGCTGGTGTTAGGGGTAATAGCAATATATGAGTGTACGTGTGACCAAAAATATATACCTGTACTCGAAAAAATTCGTTTATGTGGTAATAATATTATTTCAAATGTAGCAAATGAAGCAATTAATGAACTGATGACGATATGATTAATTAAAACAAGCCAGTCAGGCATATAAAATTATGTAACAATATTCTGTTTCAGATTAAAAATCTATAAAAAACTGTAAAAATATGCTAACACAATAAGAATAAAGCCGTCAATCTTTGATTTTATCAGAACTTGACGGCTTTTTAAATGAGTATGCTGTCAATAGTAGGCGTTAAATAGAATATGTCTTTTTAAAATCCTTCACAATGATATGATTTAGAAAACAAAGACAAGGATGTTCAAAAAACTCAGAACAGATACAACGCCTTAAATCAGCTCATCCAGACTAAAAATTCTGATTTTGTGGTCAATAATGAGTATAACGCAGAAGGACTCAGAATCAGCAAGGAAGTAAAACCGGCTGACAGCAGTTCTGGTGTTGACACATCAAAGAAAATCAATTATACTTATGAGTATGAAAATGTTGTATTTGAAACAGATGCCGTCAAATCTGAAAATGAAGTATGGAACCTGTACGGACTGAACCTTATCTCAAGACAGGTAAAAGACGAAACACTCTATTACATGTACAACGGTCACGCAGATGTAACAAGACTCATAGATGAAAACGGTGAAGTTTCAGAAAAATATTACTATGATGAATTTGGAAATGAGATGGGATCATTCAGATTCGGAGATGTGACCGGAGACGGAAACGTAAATATCAACGACTTCTCCATGATCAAAAGATATCTCTTTATGGATTCATCAGAGCTGTCAAAGGTACAGCAGAAATTATCAGACTTAAATGCTGACGGCAAAGTTGATGAAAATGACCTTAATCTTTTGAAGGAGATCATTTCAGTAACAATAAGGAACTGTCCTGCAGATACAAATAAAGACGGATTTGTAAATGAAAATAACAG
>JAZUJY010000197.1:0-4645 GCA_045643005.1 Oscillospiraceae bacterium
GAATCTGAATAAACTGTCCTTGTACTGTCTTTTTGCCTTGATGATTTTGTATTTCATAATTGATATTTCTCCTTATATTTTAACACAAATTGTGTTTTCATGCAATATGTGTATTTTACCATTATTTACTTTATCTGTAAATAATAATTTCCTAAAAGGCAGATAATTGGTATGAAATGCAGTGAATTCTCAGAATATGGTAATTATTTTAAAAGGCAATTATTAAATAGCGGTGATAACCTCATCATTCAGTTATCACCGCCAAGTTTTCATTACAATTCTTACCTTTTATAAACTCGTTATCTCCACATCAATACCCATAATACAAATAAATATACTTCCCTCTTGCCCCTTTGTTCAAATCAGCATTGATAGGATAATAATGAATCATATAATTCCCGATGATGTCATAATCATCAAATCCCTTCAGCTGCTCCTGTGACAATGGTTTTGTTGTTGACAGGATTTTAAGCTCTAGTATTTTTTGCTTGTCCCGGTTTTGCTTTTATACAGATAAATATAATCACCGCCGCATCTGCGGTTCAGATCAAGGTCGATTCTGGAATATCCGTTTCCAAGCTCTGCTGAAATATCACGGTTGCTTTTGAAGGAGTCTATATACAGATCTGTAATAGAAGGATATAAATAAAACTGATTTGTAGAGTAGCACAGATATATCCAGTCACCGCCTGAGCATTCATTCAGATCAACCGGGATCAATGTGTAACCTTTCGGGCATTTGCTTTTTGCATCAGTTATCGTTTGACATTTTATACACACTCCTGATATTAAATTGAGGGCATAAAAACCCGAATTCACAAGATAGATCTACTTTATTTATCGGATATATTTTTATTTTCCATCTTTCATCTCTATCTACTTTTAAGTATTACATATTATGTTTTATAAAAGAAAACATTTCAACGTTATTACAATTCACGCATAATTTTAATATATCGCAGTCTTTCACAAACTCATTTGAATACTTAACTCTTAATTCAGGTCTTTCCATAAACAAACGAGCTGCTATTTCATTATTCTTATGTAAAACTGCCATAAAAAGAGGGTTTTTTCCGTATGAATGGACCGGCATATTTATTTTTTTATCTATTAAAATATTCGCAATTGAATTCATCTTATATTCAATTGCAGTCAATAATTCCAAACCTGAATAATTCTGAATCGGAAAATCATTATTTAAAAGCTGCTCTGCGATATTTTCATTTTTATTTATAATGGCTTTGTTTAAAAGTGAACCATCATTAGTAACTGTATTCATATTCAGTACACCATCTTTTAAAAGCTTAAAAAGCCGTGACTGATCGAGTGAATTAAAACACTCTTCTATAACCAGATTATCCTGTTTTTGCTTTTCCGTTGCACCCCAGAATTCTTTTTCATTATACCTATCAACATACGATCTGTAATAATCCGAATCAGCAGGATAACCATTTAAGACAGCATCAGCAAATTCTACAGGTGGTTCATATTCCTGCGAAGTAAGACTGTATAATATTGTATCCGGAGAAGCGTATACCTGTCCATTTGGAGAAATTATTCTTATTTCAGAAAATCCGAGAGTAAATGCTTTCTCTTTGTACTTCCAGTCAATTTTATATGCGTTATCTCGAACCATATTAAACGGATGATCAAGATAAGGTATCAGTTTATCTATCAAAACTGAATTACTATTTTGCACTTTACTTTTTTCATTATTAAGCGGGAGCCACCCGATATTTAATGCATATTCAAAGTGATCATTTGAATAATAGCTTAAATCTTCATATATATTCATAAATTTTCCTTTTTACAATAGTCCTAAAGCACTTAAAACATCTTTTGATCTTTCACTGTAACACCAAGCACATATATTTGTTCCATTACTGTTAAGAATATCTCCTAACTGCTCAGTTGATAAAGTTGACATATCATAAATCGATACATTTTGCGATCCACCCCATCTTCAAAGCTCTGCTTTTAACAAGCAGAGCTTTGAATCTGTTAATCTGTATTTTTCATATTTAATATGAATCATTCCTTTCTCTGTTTTTCAAAACAAAAATTATTTATCTGTCGTTATTATACAATTCCGGCCGAAATATATTTTTGCAGTAAAGCAGCACACCGAAAGCGTTGTCAAAAAGATCATAAATATTTTACTGTTTCATCCAGTTCTTTTCTTGAAAAATGATTCGGAAGAGCACCCGCTCCGTCTGCTGCATATCCGAGATCAAGAAGCATAATTATTTCTTCATTTTCCGGAAGTCCGAGGTCTGAAGCAAGTTCATCCGGATCAAAAAAATTCAGCCAGCAGCTGTCAACACCTTCGTTTGCGGCAGCCAGCATCATATGAGTTGCAACTATCGTGGCATCTTCAAGTCCGGAATCTCTTTTTCCACCCGGATAAATAAATACTTCATTACTGTTATATGCAACTGCCAAAACGATCGGTGCCCCATAACGGCACGGCGTTGCCTTGTCTATCTTAGCAAGATACTCATCCGACTTAATTACATATATTTTCTGTTCCTGAAGATTTTTCGCTGTTGGTGCAAGCCTGCCTGCTTCAAGAATTTTCTTTAATTTTGAGTCTTCAACTTCCCTGTCTGAATATTTTTTACATGAATATCTGTTTTTTACTACTTCTGAAAATTCCATTTTAATAATAATTCCCCTTTTAATAAAAAATATACTTTTATAATTCTATCATATTTTGCTAAATTTGTAAATTGCAATTATTGAAACTTTTTGAAAAAAATTGGATCCTGTCATGAATACAGCTGTTCTGACAGAAATGTGAAAAAACGAACGCAGTTGACAATTATCATGTAACGTGTTATAATGTCAAAGAAAAAATACGGTTTGAAAAGTTGTTAGCTGAGTAGATGAAAAGGTAATCAGGTTTGAATCCTGATGTATAACTTTGGCGAGGAGAGTACAGCGATAATCAATGCAGAGAAGCTTTGAAACGATGTACTCTTTTTTGTGTCCTTTTGAAATTTATTCCCGTGACGGCAGTTTCTCTTAAAGCTTCTGTAACTGCAAATGTGGACAGCAGCAGTTTTTTTATACCGATTCGTTCAAAGCTCTGCTTTTAACAAGTAGAGGCGATTCACAGAATCGATTCCCGCTGCCTACAGAGGCGGGGATATCCTCTTTGTTGTTATACGTGCAATTTTTTGGAAAGGATGTTGGCTGTGACCGGAAATCAGAATAAAAATGATTTTTCTTATTTTCATCCGATCGTGAATTTTATTTATTTTGCTTTGGTTATTGGTTTTTCAATGATCGCTGTACATCCCGCTGTTCAAGTTATCACGCTTGTTTGCAGTATTCTTTGTGCAGTAAGTATATGCGGTGTGCGAGGCGTGTTTTTTTTTCTTAAATTTGCTTTGCCTGTGATTTTGATGGCTGCGATCGTAAATCCTGCATTTAATCATGCAGGTATTACGATACTTACCTATCTTCCGTCGGGAAATCCCCTTACACTTGAAAGTATATTTTACGGCATTTCGTCAGGATGTATGCTGGGAACAGTTTTAGTGTGGTTTCTCTGTTTCAATTCGGTTATGACATCAGACAAATTTGTATATCTGTTTGGCAGATTTGTTCCTGCACTTTCTCTTTTGCTCAGTATGATCCTGAGGTTTATCCCTAAATTCAAATCTCAGTTCAATGTTGTTTTAAAATCACAAAAATGCATCGGCAGAGATACAGAGAACGGCGGGATCTTCCAACGATTAAAATCAGCTGTCAGGGTGTTTTCCATTACTGTAACGTGGGCTCTTGAGAATTCAATTGAAACCGCAGACAGTATGAAATCACGCGGCTACGGATTAAAAGGCAGAACAGCCTATTCAATATATAAATGGGAAGAACGCGACAAAATTACAGTAGTATGGCTGCTGTTCTGCGGATTTGCACTGATTTGCGGTTATCTTGCAAAAAGCTTTTTCTGGCGCTATTTACCAATGATGTATGGCGCAGATCTCAGACCGCTGACAGTTTTTCTGCTTGTTCTTTATGTAATGCTCTGCCTTACTCCTGTTATCATAAATATTCGTGAGGAAATAATATGGAAAAAATCAAGATCGAAAATCTGAACTTCCGGTATCCAAATAGACAAGATCCTGCTCTTGAAAATGTAAACCTGGCAATTGAAAAAGGCGATTTTCTGTTGATCTGCGGAATGTCGGGCTGTGGAAAGTCAACTCTTCTTCGTCAGCTTAAAACAGTACTTGCTCCACATGGTGTTAAAAACGGCAAAATACTGTTTGACGGTAAAGAGCTTGATAAAATTCCGCATCGCCAGCAGACAACTGAAATCGGATTTGTTCAGCAGTCACCTGAAAATCAGATAGTTACAGACAAAGTCTGGCATGAACTTGCATTCGGACTTGAAAGTCTGGGAGAAGATACTGTGACCATCAGAAGAAAAGTCGCTGAGATTTCATCATTTTTCGGTCTGGAGCAGTTATTTTACAACGACACTGCTTCCCTTTCAGGCGGACAGAAACAGCTCCTTAATCTTGCATCCATCATGGCAATGCAGCCATCAGTTTTGATTCTCGATGAGCCTACGTCTCAACTCGACCCAATCGCTGCGGCTGACTTCCTTAACACAGTACGCAAGATTAACTTGGAG
>JAZUJY010000198.1:0-23094 GCA_045643005.1 Oscillospiraceae bacterium
TAGATATAAAAAAGCAACATAAAATTTGCAAATTTTGTTAATTGATGAAACGATAAATTCCCCAAAATGAGAAAGTAAAATCTCATCCTTCAATAAAGTTTGCTCAAAATCAACGTTAAATCTCTTAAGTTGATGACATTGGCCTCTGCAGGCGGCGGGTTCTATCTGACCAAACAGTCGGAGTACAATCTCCGACTGAGCGGGAACCGATTCTACGAATCGCCTCTGCTTGTTAAAAGCAGAGCTTTGAACAATACAGAGTTTTGAAACAAAATAAAGCAGCACTTTTAAAACAGAAAGTGCTGCTTTTTATTATGTTTATTTTTTCAAATCAAAAATCAGGCTATGATTCATAGGTGATGAGAATGCTTCGTGCAACTTCAAGCTTGGAACGTCTGGTATCCATAGCCTGTTTTTCAATATATTTGTGTGCCTGTGCTTCTGTGAGCTTCAGATACTGAATAAGAACGCATTTGGCACGGTTTATTATCTTTGACTCATTAATTTCGGTCTGAAGGGCTTCGGAGCGGTTCATTGCCTTTAAAAGTCGTGTTCTCTGTGAAAGCAGAAGATTTGCTGAATGAATAATAATGTCATCAGATACGCCTTCTTTCAGAATGCATATTCCATGCTGTTCTGAAGTTTCGCAGACGGTACTGTAAATATTTTCACTGCATAATATCATGATGCATACAGCGGTTCTGTCAGCGATTTCATTCAAAAGAAGGAGCGAACCTTTGATATTATCAGACAGTGTTAAAATAAGCAGATCAGGCTCATCCTCTGACATTACTGTAGAAGCAAGATCTTTTTCTGAAGCCGTATCAATTTTATCAATACTGCATTTATTAAGTATTTTTGAAAAATGATCAGTTTCTTTTTCGAAATCTGAAATAATTATTGCTCTTCTCACGACGATCACTTCCTGAGGGCTTGTTTATTTAATCATCAAAGCTTTTCTATTACGCTTTTAGCGATTTTGTAGCCGTCTCCGCATCCGAGTGTTATTACAAGGTCACCCGGTTCTGCATTTTCTATGATGTATTCTGTTATTTTGTCAAAGTCGGCCTGTTTGCATTCGTTTGTCTGAACGGCAGTCTTGTCCTTGTCAAAATATATTGCGCCTTCGATCTTGTCAGCAAGATCTTTGGTGTAAATGTTGTATGTGTTCTTTTCTCTTGAACCCATGATATTTGCAAGGATAACTCTGTCCGGAATGGAAAGTGCCTTTGCAAAGTCGTCAAGCAGGATAGAAGTCCTTGAAAATGTAAATGGCTGGAAAACAGCCCAGACTTTTTTGTAACCCATCTGCATAGCTGCGTTTAATGTAGCAGTGAGCTCGGTCGGATGATGAGCGTAGTCATCAGCTACGGTTATGTCATTTTTCTTTCCTATTATTTCAAATCTTCTCTTGGCACCTCTGAATTCAGAAAGACCCTTTGCGATAAACTCAGGCTCAGCACCTGCTGAGTGAGCAGCAGCTGCGGCTGCAACAGAGTTTAAGATATTGTGTGATCCGGGAACGTTGAGCGTTACATCGGTGAGTGCTGTTCCATTGTGCATAAGAGTGTATCTTGTTTCAGTTCCGCTGATCTTTTCGATATTTGCCGGATAATAGTCGCATGTGTCCTTTGTTCCGAAAGTGATGATATTTTTGTTTGTGATGCCTTCGATGGCTTTCATTGTGTTTGCATCATCAGCATTTACGATAAGCTTTTTAGAGGTCTTTTCGGCAAATTTTCTGAAAGAACGGATTATATTTTCAAGATTTTTAAAATAGTCCAGGTGATCCTCGTCTATGTTTAGGATAACTGACGTATCAGGGTAAAGCTTTAAAAATGTGTCAACAAATTCGCACGCTTCACATACGAGGATGTCGCTTTCTCCTGCACGACCGCTTCCGCCGATGCATGGGAGCTTGCCGCCGATAAATGCGGATACGTCGATGTTCTGTGTATAGAGGATCTGGGTTATCATTGAAGTGGTTGTGGTTTTTCCGTGGGTACCGGAAACGCAGATCGCATTGTCATACCAGCCGGTAACTATTCCGAGAAGCTCACTTCTTTCAAGTACGGGAACGCCGCTTGCCTTTGATGCGATAAGCTCCGGATTGTCACTCATGATGGCAGCTGTGTGTACGATAAGGTCTGCACCTTCGATGTTTTCAGCACGCTGTCCGAGAAATACCGGAATACCCATTTTTCTGACTGCGTCAAGAGTTTCGGTCTCGTTGTTGTCGGAGCCGGTGAGATAGTAGCCCTTCGCATGAAGTATCTGTGCGAGCGGATACATTCCGGATCCGCCTATTCCGATAAAATGTATATGTTTTTTTCCTTCAAGAATGTTGTTGTTCATTATATTTCAGTCCTTTTCCATTAATAATTTTGCTTTAAGAATTGCTATCTGTGTTTTTGCGTCCTTGATCTCGCCGTTCATGACCATTTCAAGTGCCTTTTCAAAAGGAATTTTTACCACATCGAGAAATTCATCCTTGTCAAGATGCTGTTCTTTGAATGTGAGACCTTTTGCAAGGAAGATGTGTATCACTTCGGTAACGTATGCCGGTATCGGATACAGTTCACCGATCTTGGTTATGTCGGCTGCTTCAGCGCCGGTTTCTTCAAGCAGCTCACGCTTTCCTGCTTCGAGAGGATCTTCACCTTTGTAGTTGAGTTTTCCGGCAGGTATCTCAAGGAGAACTTCGGAAAACGGATATCTGAACTGCTTAACCATGATCACTTCGTTATTATCAGTCAATGGGAGCACACATGATCCGCCGTGGTGAGTTATCACCTCTCTGAGAGCCTGTGATCCGTCTTCAAGCAGAACTGTATCACTTTTGACTTTGACTATTCTGCCTTCATATGCCATATGGCTTTCTATTGTTTTTTCTTCAAGATGCATATTAGTCATCGCTCCTTTTTGAATTTCTTTCTGCATATTTCAGAATTGCGTCGATGCTGAACGTGTCGCTGTCTTCATTACCATTCTGTTCAGCTTCGTTTATTATATCATCAGAAGCTTTGTCTTCTGCTTCAGGTTTGTTTTCTTCATTGTTTTTGATCAGTTCTTTGATATCGGAGTTTTCATCGGATACAACTGAATCAGTACGGTTTTCCTCAGATAAGTTTAACAATTTTTCATCTGCAGTATTTCCGGCAGTTGTATTATTAGTATTTTCTGTGCTGCTGTCCGTGGTGGTTTCATATTTGGATTTTTCTTCTGACGATACATTCAGATCGGATATATTGCTGTTCATACCGATCGGCTCAATGGCATCGTCATCCGGAGTGATCCTGCTGCCTTCGGCAGGAAGAACTTCAGAATATTTATTCTTTTTGTGTCTGATTATAAGGCAGATAAGCACAAATAAGATGAGAACGGCAAGTGATGCACATGAAATAACAGCACCGGGGATGAGACCATAGGTCATATATCTGAATTCTATGCTGCTGCTTCCTGCCGGCACATATACTGCCATAAATCCGTTGTCTACGTTTTCTATTTCAGTCTTTTGACCGTTTACATAGGCACTGAAGCCTTTATCGAATGGAACAGTAAAAAGTACAAGGTTATCCTTTTCAAGATCAATTTTTGCGTTGAATCCGGATGTCGAGTAATTGAAGTCATAACAGCAGTTCTGAAGTCTTTCGTTACAGTCCTTGAAAAAACCGTTTTCAGTAAGAAAGATCGACGGGTTCAGATCTATATTTTCAAATATAGAGCCGTATTTTTCCAGCTGTTTTTCGTCCAGAACAAGAGCACGCATCAGGAGCGCTGTACGTGAGCCGGAGGAGAGTTCGCTGAATCTTTCGCTGCTGATCGATTTTGAAAATGTCATTCCCATAGGAACGAAATGTTCATTTTCATAGATAGTGTAGCCGTATTTTTCACCGATTTTTTTGTATCCCGGCATCGTCATTTCCTTCAGTTCTTTGCCGCTGCTGTCAGTTTCGTTAAAATAGTATTTGACTGAAAGGAAGCTTCTGAGCTGATAGTAGCTGGTTTCCTGACGTGAAGCGACATCTCTGTGGATACCTATCGAGTCATAAAAATTCATGATAGAAGGATTTACAGTGCTATGGAAGCATCTGATGGAAGGAAGATCCCAGAACATTGTAAAATTGTCACAGTTTTCAGAAATATCTGTTCTGCAAAATGTTTCTTCATTTTCCATAGAGATACCAGGCTTTGTTTGGATATTGGCTTTGATATATTCCTCCGGATACGGACCTACTGAGATACCAAAGTAAAAAATAACTGCGGTGGATGCAACAGAAGCTGCGAGAGTGAGGATAAAACCGCTTTTGATATATGTTTTACCTTTGTTTCTTCGTGAGAACAATATCACTGCAGCTATCATGAAAAACAGAGTAACTCCGACCTGAATAAAGAAGAAAGGCATGTTTGTGCAGAAACTGAACCATTTGAGTTTTCCGTCCTCTTTAACAGGAATAAAGACCATAAGAATGAATGCTGCCATTGCAGCAAGGCATATTCCGGAACCGGCTTTTACTGAGATCTCTTTGTCTTCGAACACCTTTGCGGTTACAAGTGCCATTATCAGTACAGGCATGTAAAACCATCTTGCATAGTATTCAGAATTGAAAAGATAAAATGAAGCGTTCAGGATCGGTATGAAAGCACATACGATGCATATTTTGATAAGCTTTGAAGCCCATTTGTCCGGCTTGTATCTGAGATATGAAATAACACCGATCATTGAAAACATAGGCAGATAGCCTGCTATCGAAGCCCATCGTGCATGATCTGATTTGAACAGATTTGGTCTTGACGGGGCATCAGGTATCATGAAAAAGCTCTGGATGATCCTCCAGATGCGGACCGGCTCTGAATAAGCGATCATGTCTGTTCCACTCAGATGATTTGAAAGACGAGTATTTCCTAAGATACTGAGTGCAGTCGGAACAAGGGATACTGCCGCGATTCCGACTCCAAGTACAGCTTCAAAGGCTATTGAGAAAAATTTCTCAGGAGTTACTTTAAAATCGCTGCAGCGTGATCTTAAAATGAAATATATTATCAGGAAAACGACCTGACCTGCAAAAAAATAGTAATTGACTATTGCGGAAAATGCAACAGCAAGTGCAAATACGCCTTTTCTTTCTTTTTTAATATTTTCTTCCATTGCGATAAGAAGCAGCGGGAAAAAAGCAGTGACTTCGTGAAAAGAATTGAAGAAAATATTGTAAGTCTGAAATCCTGAAAAAGCATATAAAAAACCGCCGATAAATGCAGATGAATCTTTCTTTGTAAACCGTCTGATATATGCATATGATGTAAGTGCTGCAAATGCGTATTTCAGGCAAAGCAGCCATGGTACGGAGTAAAGCATATATTCTGAAGGAAGTATAAGAGAGAGAATAAAAAAAGGACTTCCTGTAAGGTAATAGGAGTAAGTCGTCAGAAAATCTGACCCGAGATCGGTTCCCCAGTCCCAGAGAAAATTACCGTTTTTTAAAGCACTGTGAGCGTGGTAGTAAAACGGCAGCTGCTGTGCGTTGAAATCACCGTAATATGTCATGTATCCGTGATCGTATATTACGATCGGACAAATTACCATAGCAAATGCAAAAAAAGACAGGAGAAATATTTTCAGATATGATTTTCTGTTTTCCATATTTTCAACTCCGTTTCAAAAGAAAGTATTTACGTTTTTAAAGGGAAATAAAATTGGTCGTTATTCCGTCTCCGAGCATGTCGATAAAGGCATATGAGCGCGGAAGTCCGTCACGCGGAATGCTGCAGCTTCCCGGATTTAACAGATGAACGCCGTTTACTACGCTTTCAAAGCGTTCATGGGTATGACCGAAAAGAGCGATATCACAGCCGTTCTGAAGTGCGGCTTCGATAATGTGATTTTTTGTATAGTTAATACTGTATTTGTGTCCGTGACAAGCAAATATTTTATGATTACCCGCAGGAATAATGAGAAAGTCAGGAAGTTCTCTGTCGGTATCACAGTTGCCTCTCAGACTGTAAAGCTTTCTGTCAGGAAATTCAAGACCAAGCTTCCATATATCCGGTCCGCCGTCGCCCAGATGAATAAAAAAGTCAGCTTCCTGCTGAGCGTTAAATATTTTCTGAAGCGGAGGATAATATGAATGTGAGTCAGACATTACAATGATCCGCATAAATATCACCTTTTTAAAAAATAATAAAGTTAGTTAAAACACCAACATTATAAATTATATCATAACAGGACAGAAAATACAATATGTGAAGTGATGAGCGCTTCAAAACTCTGCTTTTAACAAGCAGAGGTGATTCGCAGAATCGCTGACCAAACAGCCGGAGATTGTACTGCGACTGAGCGGAAAGACAGAACCCGCCGCCTGCAGAGTCGGGGGATATCCTCTGTGTTGTTATATGAAAGATATATCATAAAGTGAAAAAAGAAATAAATAAGAACACATTAATATTTTATTAATAAAATATACATACAAAATCAATAAATGAACATGAAGTACATTATATAATAATAATATGTAAAAAGAAGAAAGGAATGAGAAATATGGACGATCAGCAGGGAAACAGAAAAAAAATCAGCCTTGAAAAGTCAGGAAATGAAGAATCCGTCCATTCACCGGTAAGAGAGGCTTATCCGATATACAATGACGAACCTGATATGAATCTTCTTCAGAAATCTGAGTACAGAAATTCACCGGCGTTCAATCAGTATAACAATGAAGTTCGGTATGACGAACCTGATATGAATTATGAACTGCCTCCGGTTCAGCAGGCAGCACCTTTTCCGCCGGCATATGATCCCGGATATCAGCAGAACGGAGTTCAGTATAACAATAATGTACATTATTTTGTTCCGCAGCAGGGGGGACCGAGACATCTTCCGAACCCTGTGCCCGGCAACATGAATTATCCTCCTGTTCCTCCGCAGAATAACAACGGAAAGACATATACCAAAATGAAATACTGCAAATACTGCGGAAAACAGATACTTGCAGATGCTGTTGTGTGTACTCATTGCGGACGACAGGTAGATGTAATAAAAAGAAATGTCGCCGCAGCTCCTCCGTATCCCGGAAAAAAACAGGTCAATATCAGTCAGAAGAGCAAAAAAACCACGATGACACTTGCTCTGTTAGGTCTTTTCGGATTAGGCGGTCTCCACAGATTTTATTCAGGTAAAATACTTTCGGGGCTTCTGTATTTTTTCACAGGAGGCTTGTTCCTGATAGGAACGATAGTTGATCTTTTCAAGATCAATAATGATGAGTTTACTGACAGTGACGGGTATTATATTAAAAAGTGAGCCGGATTTCCTGCTTCGTTTCCGGTAGTCAGGTTTTGATCATCCTGTAAAAGTTACAGTACGGTCAGAAATCCTGCGGTGATCAGTTACAGTTATACAGGATATCGATAATATCGTCAATTTCATTTAACTTAATATAACAAAAAAATCTGCTGTACTTACGTACAACAGATTTTTTTAATAATATCGCTCTTATATGTAATAAAATTACTTGAGTTCGATTGTAGCGCCAGCTTCTTCGAGTTTCTTCTTGAGTTCTTCAGCATCAGTCTTTGAAGCGCCTTCTTTAACAGCCTTAGGAAGTCCTTCAACGAATTCCTTAGCTTCTTTAAGACCAAGACCGCAAACATCCTTAACAGCCTTGATAACGTTCATTTTGCTTTCGCCGAATGATGTCATAACAACATCGAATTCTGTCTTTTCAGCAGCAGCAGCAGCACCTGCACCTGCAGCAGGAGCAGCAGCAACAGCAGCTGTTACACCAAATTCTTCCTGGATAGCGTCTACTAATTCAGCAAGCTCTAAAACTGAGAGAGCTTTGATTTCTTCAATGAAATTTGTAATTTTTTCTGAAGCCATGATAATATTCTCCTTATCGTTATTTTAATTTTAAAAATTCGTTTTTAAGCGGCATTATGCTGCTTCTTCGTTTTTGTCTGCAACTGCCTTAAGCACAGCAGCGAGTTTCTGGATCGGACCCTGGAGAGAGCCAACGAGCTGAGCGAGAAGAACTTCTCTTGATGGGATTCTTGAAAGAGCCATAACACCGGCTTCATCATAAATTTCTTCGCCGATATAACCTGCTTTAACCTTGAATTTACCATCTGAATCCTTAGCGTATTTACCGAGGATTCTTGCAGGAGCTGTCTGATCTTCAGCTGATAATGCGATAGCTGTTGTTCCTTCGAGAACGTTGTCAAGACCTGTGATGTTTGCTTCTTTAAGAGCAAAACGAAGGATAGAGTTCTTTTCTACGAAGTAAGTAACGCCTGCTTCACGAAGTTCCTTACGGAGCTTTGTATCATCTTCAACTGTGATGCCCTTGTAGTCAACAATGACACCTGCGCATGAGTTCTTGAGAATTTCAACAACTTCAGCAACTCTTGCTTTTTTACCTGCTAAAATCTGTTCACTTGCCATGAATTTCACCTCCGAAGATATGATATCGTATCAAAGAGAGGGCAATAAAAACGCCTTTCTCATAACGAGAAAGGCAGTAATCTCATATTAAAAATGATGATCGCCACATTCCTCGGCTGGACTTACGGTATAACCACCAGCTGTCTTTAGAATACGATTTGATGTGGAATGTCCACAACATTATTATATTAGCATATATTTTATGGGTTGTCAATAGATAAATAGAAAATATTTTTTTGGTTTTTGCGGTTTTTAAGGGGAAGCAGGGCTTTGCGGTCGCCCTGCACCTTCGCAGCGACTGACATGAGACTATGCAAATTTGCGACTTTTTAGGTGGAAGCAGGGCTTTGCGGTTGCCCTGCACCTTCGCAGCGACTGACATGAGACTATGCAATTTGCTGACATTTTAGAAAGGCGCAGGGCTTTGCGGTTGCCCTGCGCCTTCGCAGTATTGTTTTATACTGACAAAAAATTATTTCTGGTTGTATTTTTTGAGAAGCTGGTTGATCTTTTCGTGTGGATCGATAACCGTGCTTATTGATACATCATGGTTGATGGCTGCGATGAAATATGCGATGTACTTGGAAACATCAACCTCCATGAACCATTCTCTGCTGAGAAGTTCAGGTGATCTGTAGGTGAGGTTTGTTCCGAGGATTCCGTCGATGAAACCATCGTTGTATGCTTTGTCGAATTTTTCAAGTCCGTCTGTGAAGAGACCATATGTTGCGTATGCGTATATTTTGTTTGCTTTCTTTTTCTTGAGTGCATATGCGATGTCAAGAACTGATTCACCTGAGGAGATAATATCGTCTGAGATGAATACATCCATGCCTTCAACGGAATTTCCGAGGTATTCGTGAGCAACGATAGGATTTCTTCCGTTGATGATCTTTGAATAGTCACGTCTCTTGTAGAACATTCCGAGTTCTACGCCGAGGACAGAAGCATAGTACATGTTTCTGTTGAGAGCTCCTTCATCCGGACTTACGACCATGAAGTTTTCCTTTGTGATGTGGAGACCCTTTATATTTTTATACATTGTCTTGAGAACCTGATATGTAGGCATAACGTTATCAAATCCCATGAGCGGAATAGCGTTGTGAACACGCG
Organism: Oscillospiraceae bacterium; assembly: GCA_045643005.1. Classification (GTDB taxonomy): domain Bacteria; phylum Bacillota; class Clostridia; order Oscillospirales; family Ruminococcaceae; genus HUN007. The sequence goes on from JAZUJY010000198.1 coordinate 9,548, forward strand.
GATCGTGAGCATCAAAGGTTACTATGTTTGAAACGCCCATTGCCTGAAGCTCCTGAAGAGCACATGCACAGTCGAGTGATTCACGGTAATTTCTTCTGTGCTGTCTTCCGCCGTAAAGAATAGGCATAATAACGTTAATTCTGTGTGCCTTTCCGCCTGCAGCCTGTATTATTCTTTTAAGATCCATATAATGATCGTCAGGCGACATTGAGTTTTCCTGTCCGAACATTTTGTACTTACAGCTGTAGTTTCCTACATCAACAATAATAAAGAGATCGTTTCCTCTTACAGTTGATTTGATAAGACCTTTACCGTCTCCGGATGCAAAACGCGGACACTGACTTTCGATAAGGAATGAATCAGTATCATAGCCGCCTTCCTTTGACCATTCTACGAGATAATGATCGATCTTACTGCCGAGCTCTGTTGCTCCGTTCATTGCTATAACGCCGAGCGGTGCCACCCTTGTCTGAGGGTTGAATAATACTTCATTTGCAGAACTTCCTGTCATTTAACCAGATCCTTTCAAGATAAAAAATGTGTTGTTAGCACTGATATTCTAAGTATATCATTTAACTTGACAGCTTGTCAATTATCTTAATTGATTAAATTGAATTAACAAAACAGACAATTAATTGTCATATAAACTATAAGTATAATATTATAATGTTATAATATGGAATTTGTCACTTTCAATGTTAAAATATCAGACACATATTTCATCTGAAATTGACTCGAGTGTTTTTTGTCCTATTCCGTTTACCTTTAAAAGATCATCAACTGAAGTGAAAGGACCGTTGCTGTTTCTGAAATCAATTATTTTCTGAGCCTTTTTTTCACCGATCCCTTTTATCTTCATAAGCTCATTGATGTCGGCTGTGTTTATGTTTATTCTGTTTTGAGCATCCGGGAGCGCAATGCTCTCCGGCGTATTTGTTTTTTCTGTCTGTACAGCTGATGGAGCTGTTTCGCAGATAACTGATGTCTGTGAAAAATTACTGTTTCTGATCTGAAGCTCAGGCTTTTCTGCTGAAAACTTCGGCAGCTCTGTGATGATCGCGGCTGCTGCGGATGCCAGACCCAAAAAACCGGAGATCAGAAAATATCCGATTTCATGCTTATTCATATTTGCTGTTCCTTCTGTAAAAAATATACAACAATATATTACCATACATTTCCTTGTTTGTAAACTGCTGTAGTAAAATATGGCATATATTTCAAATATTTCTTTTAAAGTGACTTTACAGCCGGCAGTTTGAATAAAAAAAGACCCCGGTTTATGCCGGGATCTGTGTTCAGAATACGTGTCGTTCAAAATCTTCTATATCATGTTTAAGATAAGTATTTCTTCCGGTGACAATTGCAAAGATCATTCCTCCTATAAATCCTCCGACATGAGCACTGACGGAGACATTTCCGGGAGCGACGAAGTTGGTTGTAAGTTCAATTGCGGCGAATGGAATAATAAGTCCTGAGATGGTATAGAAGATATATTCTTTTTTGTGAAAGGTGAGACCTATAAGGTAGCCTGCAATTCCGAAAACTGCACCGCTGGCTCCGAGACAGTAAACTTCTCTCGGTGTCGTCAGCAGTGAGAGTATTCCGCCTGAGATGCCTGACAGAAAATATGCAGCAAAAAATTTTGGTGTGCCGACCAGGTATTCTGTCAGCTGTGCAAAAATAAAAAGGCAGATCATATTTCCAAAAATATGTCCGAAATTTTCATGCAAAAACATTGCCGATATCAGTCGCCATACCTGACCGTCATATATTTCAGGAGCGTGCTGTGCAAGAACTCTTTTCCACGGTGTACTGTTTCCGGTCGGTATGAAGACTGCTATGTTTAAAAGAATAATGATGATCGCACCTATCGGGATCTTTATTTTCCACCTGCGGATCAGAGCTTTTTCTTCTTTCTTTTCATCTATGCATGTTTTCCTGTCTTCCGGATGAAGGATCATAAATTTCATCATGGTTCCGAAAAGGAAAAACAGAAGCCCAAAGATTATAAATCCCTCAGGTACTCCGTATGCAACGTAAGTAAAATAGATGTCGAAAAACACTATTCCGATACAAATAAGGATATTTCCGAAAATTATTTTTTTATGTCGACTTTCCATTTTCAGCCTCCTTTTATTGAATTTATACATTAATTATACAGTAAAACATTCATGAATTCAATGTACAGATATGATGAAATATCTGCATAAATTTAGAACTTCTCAAAGTTATGACGGTAAAAAAGCGGTTATCTGCCGGTGGAATATGTGCAGTTGACTTTGAGTAATGTTAGGTGTAAAATTAATGATGAAAATAATATAATGGTATTGTGCCGGAGGAAGCGGATAAATGAATATAATTATTGTCGGCTGCGGAAAAGTTGGTTCTGTACTGACTGAGCAGCTTAACGAAAAAGGAAATAATATAACAGTTATAGATCTTTTAAATGAAAAAGTTACTCTTATCACAAATAAATTTGATGTTATGGGCGTTACAGGAAATGGTGCAACGCATCTTATACAGCAGCAGGCAGGGATCGCTGATGCGGATATGCTTATAGCTGTTACAGGCTCGGATGAACTGAATCTCCTTTGCTGTCTGATAGCAAAAAAAGCAGGCAAAAGATGTCACACAATAGCAAGAGTGCGTGATCCGGAATACAGCAGTGAAGCTCCGTATCTCAAGGAGGAACTCGGACTTGCACTTGTTATTAACCCTGAATATGCGGCTGCCGCTGAGATAGCCCGTGTTCTGAGATTCCCGTCTGCGATGAAAATAGACACATTTTCAAAAGGCAGAGTTGAGCTTCTGAAATTCAGGCTTCCTGAAAAAAGTCCTCTTGTCGGATGTGCAGTAAAGGAGATTACCGGAAAATTTCACTGTGATGTTCTTGTATGTACAGTTGAACGAGATGACGATGCATTTATAGCAAACGGTGATTTTGTATTTGAGGAAAAAGATGTGATATCGATCATTGCGACTCCTCACAATGCGTCGATATTCTTCAAGCATATAAAATACAGAATCAATCCTGTAAAAAATGTCATGATAGTAGGCGGCGGAGATATTACGAGATATCTTTGCGAGATACTTGATAAATTCGGCATCAGAGCCACCGTAATAGAAAAGGACAGGCAGCGCTGCAGGGAGCTTGCAGAAAAAATGGACAATATATCAGTGATAAACGGAGATGCTGCCGATCAGTCTCTTCTCATGGAGGAGGGCATCGAGACTACGGATGCATTTGTTGCTCTTACAAATCTTGATGAAGAAAACATATTTTTGTCGCTCTTTGCAAAATCAGTAAATAAAGGCAAGCTGGTCACCAAGATCAACAGAATTGATTTTGATGATGTAATAAAGCATCTGGATCTTGATTCGACGATCTATCCGAAAAATATTACTTCTGAGATCATTGTAAGATATATCAGAGCCATGAAAAATACGATCGGAAGCAATGTTGAGACATATTACAGCGTAATAAAAGGAAAGGTTGAGGCTTCTGAATTCATAGTGCGTGAATCTTCGGATGTTGTAGGCATCCCGCTTATGGACCTTAAGCTCAGGTCAAATCTTCTTGTTGCTTCCATCATCCGCGATAAAAAAGTTATAATTCCAAAAGGTCAGGATTCCATTCAGATAGGCGATTCGGTCGTTGTTGTTACAAGCAATCTGGTCCTTCATGATATTTCGGATATTCTTGCTTCGTAACATCATGGAAAAAATTTTGCAGATCATGACAGTATTCTGTTCAGAATATTTCCGATCTGCGCTGAAATGAAAAATCAAATAAAAGGAAAAATGACGATATGAATTATAAAATGGTTGGTTATTTACTGGGATGGCTGCTTATTTTTGAAGCTTTGTTTATGTGTGTTCCGATATTGACAGGGATATATTATGGAGAAAAAGAGATGTGGGCTTTCCTTGTAACAGCTCTTGTATGTGCTGCGATAGGAAAACTCATGACTTCAAAAAAGCCGAAGCGTCCTGAGCTGTACTCAAGAGAGGGATTTGTAGTGGTATCACTCAGCTGGATAGTACTCAGCATATGCAGTGCGATCCCTTTTTATATCTCAGGTGCGATCCCGTCAGCAGTTGATGCTCTGTTTGAATCAGTCTCAGGACTTACAACGACCGGCGCGAGTGCCGTTCAGAATGTTGACATTCTTCCGAGATCGGTCCTGATCTGGAGAAGCTTTACTCACTGGATCGGAGGAATGGGTGTTCTGGTATTTATTATGGCTTTCATTCCTTTGTCAGGCGGACAAAATATGTATCTGATGAAAGCGGAATCACCGGGACCTTCTGTCGGAAAGCTTGTTCCAAGAGTAAAAACAACGGCATTTCTTTTGTATACTATGTATTTTGTTCTGACATTTCTGGAATTTGTACTGCTTCTGTGCGGACGAATGGGCGTTTTTGAGGCGATGAACGTTGCATTTTCAACTGCAGGAACAGGCGGTTTTTCCATAAAAGGTGCGAGCATGAGTGAAGCATCACCTTATCTTCAGATAGTAGTCACCGTATTTATGCTTCTTTTTTCAATTAATTTTAACTCGTACTTTTTCCTGATGAAAGGCAAGCTGAAAGATGCTCTGACATCAGAAGTAAAGATATTTCTCCTGATCGTGGGTGCATCCATAACGATCATCACCATAAATATTTCCGGATCGTTCCCGAGCATAAAGGATGCTCTCAGACATTCGGCGTTTTCAGTTGCAACCATTATTTCGACTACCGGATTTTCGACTACTGACTTTAACCTGTGGCCTGAGCTTTCACGTTCTGTATTGGTCCTTCTGATGTTTGTCGGAGCGTGTGCGGGAAGTACTGGAGGCGGAATAAAGGTCTCCAGAATAATGATACTTGTAAAGAGTATGTCAAAAGAACTGCATCAGCTTATTCATCCTAAACAGGTCCAGAAGATAAAAATGGACTCACAGAAGGTCGAGCATGATGTTATAAGATCTGTTAATGTGTATATGGTATGCTTTATGATGGTTTTTGTATGCTCCATAATACTTGTTTCTTTTGACAATCTCGATCTTGTGACCAATTTTACGGCTGTAGCGGCAACTATAAACAACATAGGTGTAGGTCTTGAAAAATGCGGACCTGCAGGCGGATTTTATGCTTTTTCACCGTTCTTTAAGCTTGTTCTGATTTTTGACATGCTTGCAGGACGACTTGAGCTGTTTCCGGTTTTGCTGTTGTTTGTTCCGGCTACATGGAAGAAAAATTAACTTGTTAAAACCCGGTTCTAATGAATATTTACTCGTAGAACCGGTTTTTTTTAAGGGGTTAATCTATTTTTTAAAACGGAGGAAAAGATTATGAAAGCAATGAAGAAAATTGTTTCAGCAGTTACCGCAGTTGTTCTTGCGGCAGGTGTATTCAATATTCCTGCAGTACAGAACAATACAATGGTCAGCGGTGCCCAGACGGCAAAATTCAATTACGCAGAAGCACTTCAGAAATCGCTGTTTTTCTACGAGGCTCAGCAGGCAGGTCCGCTTCCTGAGTGGAACAGGGTTACCTGGCGTGCAGATTCAACAATGTCTGATGACGTTCTCGGGGGCTGGTATGATGCAGGAGATCATGTAAAATTCAATCTCCCGATGGCATATTCGGCAGCAATGCTTGCCTGGGGACTGTATCAGTACGGTGACGGAGTTGACAAGATCGGTCAGTATGAGATCTATCAGAGAAATCTTGAGTTCGTTCTGGATTATTTTGTTGCCTGCGACAGAGGCGATGAGGTAGTATACCAGATAGGTGACGGTGAGCCCGACCACAAATGGTGGGGCGCTGCTGAACTCGTTGAGCTTGAGATGGGAAAAAGAAAGAGTTACACATGTGATGCATCATGTGTTACAGGCGAAATGTCAGCTGCTCTGGCTGCAGGTGCCGCTGCTCTGAAAGGAAAGTCAGCAAACGTTGATACATATATTGAATATGCAGAGCATTATTTTGATATAGCATGGAAGACCAAGAGCGATAAGTCATATGTTCAGGCAAAGAACTTCTATGATTCATGGAGCGGCTTCTGGGATGAACTTTTCTGGTCTGCAAACTGGCTGTATATAGCTACCGGAAATGAAGATTATCTGAAAAAGGCAGAAGAATGCATTCCTAATCTCGGAAGAGAAAACCAGTCAGAAGAGATCAAATACACATGGGGTCACTGCTGGGATGACGTTACACAGGGCGCTTTTATTCTGTATGCAATAAATACAGGAGACGATCAGTGGAAGGAACAGGTTATGAAACACCTTGAATACTGGTCTGATCCGTCAGGCTACGGCGGAAAAGCTCCGAAGCAGGCTCCGGGAGGACTTGTATGGCTTGATTCATGGGGCTGTCTGAGATATGCATGCAATGCAGGCTTCCTTGCAGCAGTTGCATGTGATACCATCTTTAAGGATGATGCAGACAAGGTAAAGAAGTATACAGATTTTTATGAAACACAGATAAACTACTGTCTTGGAGATAATCCTGACAAGAGAAGTTATGTTGTAGGCTTTGGTGAAAACGCACCTGAGCATCCTCATCACAGAACTTCACATGGTGCATGGGATGATATGAAGGCAGAGGCTCTTACTCATCACAGACATGTGCTGTACGGTGCTCTTGTAGGCGGTCCTGATGCGAGCGGCGGATATAAGGATGCTATTGACAATTATGTCAACAACGAAGTAGCAGATGACTATAACGCCGGCTATACAGCGCTCCTTTGCAAAATGGTATCTGAGTACGAATGTAAGACTCTTGACAATTTCCCGCCTGTTGAAGAACCTGACGGTCCTGAATTTTACGTGCTTGCAAGTGTAAATCAGGAATCAGAATCATACACAGAGCTTAAGATAAATCTTGTAAACCATTCTGCATGGCCGGCAAGATATGTTAAGGATCTTTCATACAATTACTATTTTGATATTTCAGAACTCAAGGCAGCAGGTCTTTCCATCGACGATGTCTCTGCAAAGATAGGATATGATGAGTGGTCAAGCTGCGAGGTTCTCGGTCCGTATCAGTATGAAGGAGACACATATTATTTCAAATTAAAATATGCTGACGGCTCAGTTCTTGCACCTATCGGAAAGGAACAGGAGAAGGCTGAGATACAGGTAAGATTTGCAGTACCTGATGCAAACAAGGTCTGGGATGCTTCGAACGACTATTCAAGAGAAGGGCTTTCAAAGGGAAATACAGAACAGACACTTACAGAAAGAATCACTATGTATGACGGAGATATACTTATCTGGGGTGTTGAGCCTGACGGAACGACAGTTTCCGATGTTGCTGACAGCGGAAACAGTGACAGTCAGGGTTCAGAGCAGAGCAGCGGAAATAATGAAGGTCAGACTACTGAACAGAACAGCGGCAATACAGACAGTCAGGGAACCGATGCGTCTAAGATCGTATACGGTGACATGAACGGTGACGGCGCTGCAGATCTTACAGATCTTACACTTTTAAGTGTATTTCTGATGAAGAAGAGCGGCTTTACAGAGGCACAGCTTCTTGCAGCAGATGTTCAGTATGATGGAATAGTTGATATCGCTGACCTTGCAAAGCTTAAGCAGTATGTTTCAAAGGACAACGTAAAACTCGGAAAATAATTTAAAAGAACGTAATGTTTGGAAAATAATAAAAAAGAGGATAGCCCTTACTCATCTCTGAGTGAGGATATCCTCTTTTTGTTGATTCCTATACTAAAAAATATGAACCGGCAGCTTATCAACATTCACAAATATATATGTGGAAAAACATTTTGAACTGAAAGTCTGTAATACAGTTTGGCGGCTGTTTTTTTATACAACATTGTATGATTGAAACTAAATGTAAAATATTTTGGCGTTGATTTTATACTTTTTTTATATAATGAACCAAAAAAACATAAGTTTTGCCTTATAATTGCCACATTTTTTTAAAAAATTCTTCACATTCTCCACCTAATGTTTAAAAAAAAGGTTGAAAAATCAAATTTTATCTATTAACATTATATTGTTGATACTTATTATTATTATAGGAGGCCATTTATGAAAAAAACATCAAGAAAAGCTGCTTTGTTATGCAGTGCGGCATTGCTTATCGGTTCAATGTCGGTATTTCCGCAGCCGGAGAGAATCGGTGCGGAAGAAACCGAAATATTTTATACTGAAGGCTTTAACTCAGGCGAAGGCGGATGGAAGGGCAGAGGCGATGCTTCAGTTGCTCAGACAGACAGTGAAGTATACGAAGGAACAGGCGCACTTTCTGTAACAGGAAGAGGCGATACGTGGAACGGATGCAGTTATGATATCAGTGAAAGCTGGTTTTCAGCAGGCTCAGATCTTTCGTTCTCAGCTTCTGTTTACAACAGCGGAAGAAGCGATATCGAAATAATGCTTTCTCTTCAGTATGAGGACGGACAGACATCTTATGATCATATTGCTTCGGCAACTATCCCGTCAAAATCATGGGGAACAGTTTCAACAGGTTCATATACAGTTCCTTCAGGTTCTGACTATTCTCTCTATTTTGAAACTGCAGCAGGAACATCAAACTTTATCGTTGATGATATAATGATCGGAAGCAAGGGTGCTATCAGTGCATCTTCATTTACCGCCGGCGAGAGTGCAGGCGATCTTAACGGAGACGGTGTTGTAAATATTGCTGATATGGTCATTCTGAAGAGTCAGATACTTGCTCCGAAGAGTGCAACATACATGTCGGATGTAAACGCAGACAGCAGTCTTGATACAAACGATTTTGTGTATATGTTCGGTTACCTGTGCGGTGCATATCAGTCATTCCCGACACCTGTAAAACCGGAAGTTCCTGTTGAACCTGAAGTGCCGCAGTCTGATTACAAATACAGCAGTGATATTAATTTCCATGAGATCCCGGGCAATTACTTCAATGAACCGGGTAACGGCGGCAAGCTCACCAAAGAATCATACAACGGAATCAACGGCGGAAATACATGTAATGTTTATACTCCTCCGGGATATGATCCTTCACAGAAGTACAATATCTTCTACCTGATGCACGGCGGCGGAGAAAATGAAAACACTCTGTTCTATCAGGATGATACAAATATCAAGCCTGTTCTTGACAACATGATCCTTAACGGTGAGATAGATCCTATGATCGTTGTAACACCTACATTTAACAAGACTGAAGCCGGAAAATTCTACAGTGAATTCAGACAGAGCCTTGTTCCGTTTATCGAAGGCAAATATTCAACATATGCAGAGTCAACAGACCAGGCAGGTCTTGAAGCTTCAAGAATGCACAGAGCATACGGCGGCTTCTCAATGGGCGGCGTTTCAACATGGGCTGTTATGGAAAACTGTCTTGATATCGTTGCTTACTTTATGCCTCTCAGTGGTGACCACTGGAACGGAAACTCAGCTTATGACAAGGCTAAGAGCATCGCAAATGCAGTAGATAAGTCAGGTTATGCTGATAAGTTCTATATCTTCTGTGCAACAGGTTCAACAGATATAGCTTATCCGAACGTTAGTCCTCAGATCGAGGAAATGAAGAAAATGTCACAGTTCAAATATACTGCAGACTACTCACAGGGTAACCTCTACTTCCTGGTAGTACCGGGCAAGGATCACTGGTGGGGAAATGTCAGACATTATGTATATGACGGACTGCCGAACTTCTTCCGTGAATATTGATAATTATTATTAATTTTATACCGGTGAATTAAAATAAAAAAGACCTTTCGGAATTTGATTTTCGAAAGGTCTTTTTGTGTTTTTTTGAGCTTAGTATTCAAAGCTTTGTTATAACAACACAGAGGATATCCCCCGCCTCTGCAGGCGGCGGGTTCTATCTGACCAAACAGTCGGAGTACAATCTCCGACTGAGCGGGAACCGATTCTGCGAATCGCCTCTGCTTGTTAAAAGCAGAGCTTTGAACAGGCGGATCTGAATAAATACTCCGGAAAGTTTATCAGTATTTGGCTACGGTTATTGTTCCGTTGTCGCGCATGTATCTTAGAAATCTTAAGCGGGCTTCTTCCTTGCATTCAGGTTTTATCATATAGTACATATAATGCTCCATAAGATTGAAGGTCTCGTATGATCTTCCCTCTATCTTGAACTGTGAGAAGCCCATTGGAACATATTTGTTCCATATGTCGTCCGGTGTAACATGTGTGCTGAGTGACTTAACATCAAACAGAGTCCTTGTTTCACATTTGCAGTGAAATTCATAATCATATTCAGGATGACTTTTTACAAAGCCTTCTGCGTCAAACGGGATCTTGTCTGAATATTTTCTGATGTTTTCAGCATATGCGATCTGTTCAAGACCGATTATCTTGTAGTGGCTTACTCTGTGGGAGCAGTTCGGGTTGCAGCAAGCGTTTACGAGTATTTCACATTTTTCCTTGTGCGGGATCTTTTCAAGGATGTCAAATTTGTTGTTTAAGTCGTAGTCAAGGACAATGATGTGATAGTCTTTTTCCATTTCTGCTTTCAGAGCTTCAGGGTCAGTAAGTCGTTTGCAGGTTGAACTTGTGATCTTGTATTTTGGATAGTTGTTTCTGATGTAGGTCTCAAGTATCGGTGAAACTACGATTACCTCGTTCATTCCGTTGTTTGCAATATTCATGATCATGTTGCAGAAATTATCTGAAAGGTGTTTTTTTTCAATTTCGGGGTTTGTGAAGGTAAATCTGAGAGGTATTCCTTTTTCGTTGAATTTTTTTACTGCAAGCTTGATAAAATCTTTTTCACAGATCCCCGGCTGGATCCTGCCGCCATTCCAGAGAGCAGGGGGGAATGCACCGAATACGGATGCTATTTCTACGCCGTCACGGAAGTATTCGCGGTTGTTTTCATAGAGATCAAGGAAAGCAAGATTGAAACGGAAGTTTCTTACGAAGTCCGGGAGATGAAATTTTACGCTCATGGTCTTTCTCCTTAATATTATTATTTATTATTTAATATTATAGCATTATTTTTCAGAGTTTTCAATAAGGGGCGATGGAGACCGGCTGATGCGGTATTCTGCATCTTACCATCCGTAAAACGCATCTTGCCTTTGTTTCGTTGACACATAATTCAGTACTGTGCTATAATCAAAAACAGAATAGAGGACCAAGTCGAACTGTAGGAGTGCACACTACTTATCGGCAATAAGACGTTTGTAAAAATGAGAGGTAAAAATTATGAATAAAAATTTAAAACGTGGTTTTGCGGTTGTATTTACTGCTGCACTGTTATGCAATTCACTGGGTTCAACTCAGTTATTTTCAAATTTGACAAATGATATTTCTGTTACTTACGCTTCTTCTGAATATACATCCGGCGCATCAGACAGATATTTTTATACTGAAGACAAGGAGTTTGGGGTAAAATTATATTATTCGGTAATTGACTACAAGGCAAAGACAGCAGCAGTAATAGGATGTACGACATGCAAAGAAAATGTACCTGCAACTGTTCCGAATACTGTAACATATCAAAACGTTACATACGATGTTGTAAAAATTGAGAGTAATGCTTTCAGAGATCAGAAAAATCTGGGTTCAGTAAGTCTTCCGAAAAATCTTGTTTCGATAGAATCATTTGCATTTGCAGGATGTTCAAATCTGTATTATCTTTGCGGTTCTTCATATACAGGAGACGGCAGATACAAGCTTAACAAGATCGGTTCATATGCTTTCATGGACTGCGAAAAAATGATAACACCGGCATTTTTAGCTGGTGTTACGGTTATTGGTGATTATACGTTTTATAACTGCCGCAGCTTATATGACAGGGTACATTTGGCGAAGATCTCTTCATTAGGTAAATATGCATTTGCAAACTGCGTTCTGACTGAAGTTGATTTTTCAGAATCACAGATAAACGGAATTCCGGACAATACTTTCCAGTACTGCTGTGCTTACGATAAGGAAATTACATTTAAACTGCCCGATACTGTAAAATCAATAGGAAAATATGCATTTAACAATATTTCCGGACTGACAGGAATATATATTCCGAGCGTTGAAAAAATAGATGATTATGCTTTTAAGGACTGTCACGACTTAAAAACGGTACTTACAAGCGAGAAGCTTTCATATATCGGAAGACAGGCATTTTACGGATGTGATCCTTTAAAGTATTTTGTATGCAAAAACCCTGATGTTTCAATTTCGGCGCAGGCTCTTGGATACTGCAATATGAGAAATTACACCGGAAAAAGCAATGGTTTTAAACTGTGGAGTACAAACGGCGGCGGAAAAGTTAAAAGCTATGCAAAATATTACGGCTTCGAATATGATGATATGAAAAATGCTCCTGCACAGGCTATTGAAAGCTTCAAGCCGTATATGTGGTCATGTGGAAATGAAACGAAAGTGTTCGGTGAATACCAGAATGGTAAACTTGTAAGAAATCACATGTTTATAGAAGGGCATAAGCCTTATGTAACAGAAAGTTATCTGAACAGTTCCTCAACAGGTACCTGTTATGGAATGGCTTCAGTAAGTACGCTGGCTGCCAACAAATATATATATCCGGAGGAATTTGCTGATGGTTACAGCTCAATCTGTGAGATCGATTCTTCCTGCTCTGATTTTACAAAATCATTTGTAAGCACTATGTGGACAAACTGCAGATATACAGCAGATTATCAGTTTTCACATAATGGCAGCACTGCAAATTTTGATAAAGAGATGATAAGCTTTATTGAAAATCTTACTTATGGTACAGATGTTGCAACTGTCAGCTATTCTGAATATTCAAACGGCGGAGGACATGCTGTCGTTTGCCTTGGTCTGGAATACAAGGAAAATGCCGCTGACAAAAATACCAACAAACAGTGGGACGGTATGAACGCAAGAATTCTTCTCTATGATGTAAACTATGATAAATTTGAAAATCTCAGCTGCATGTATATAAATACTGAAACCGGAGAATGGTCTATGGGTGTCAGATACGGCATTGGAACAGTTAATCCTTCTGCGTTTAATACCAAAAAATCTCCGTCATTCCGCTTTGAATTATACTACAAGCCTGACTCAATAGTATCAAATACCAAAACCCCTGAAGGTACTCTGAAGGGTATGGATTTTGTAAGAAAGCTTTTAAGTATCAGAAAATGATTATGTGAGTTATGAAAAGCTGATTTAATCGGATATCCGGCTTGTTGGGATATCTGAGGGGATAGTTTTAACGGGCTTCTCCCTTTACCGCTGTATTGATTTATTATTTTATTAATCAGCTCTTTCTTCAAAGCTCTGCTTTTAACAAGCAGAAGCGATTCGCAGAATCGGTTCCCGCTCAGTCGGAGATTGTACTCCGACTGTTTGGTCAGACAGAACCCGCCGCATACAGACGCAGTCGATATCCTCTGAGTCGTGGTATTTGTTAAAATATCACATTCCTGTATCAAGTACATTCAGAATAAAATCATTTTTTTCCGAAACGACCGGAGCTTTGACAGTTCCGTTATCGCGGCTTAACATAACACAAATATAAAATGCATTGATACTCTTTGTTTGTTTATCCTTATAATAATACTTATATGTCTTTGTAATGGTATCTGAAGA
>JAZUJY010000199.1:0-35479 GCA_045643005.1 Oscillospiraceae bacterium
CCTCTGCAGGCGGCGGGTTCTATCTGACCAAACAGTCGGAGTACAATCTCCGACTGAACGGAAGCGATTCTACGAATCGCCTCTGCTTGTTAAAAGCAGAGCTTTGAACAACACAGAGGATATCCCCCGCCTCTGCAGGCGACGGGTTCTATCTGACCAAACAGTCGGAGTACAATCTCCGACTGAGCGGGAACCGATTCTACGAATCGCCTCTGCTTGTTAAAAGCAGAGCTTTGAACAACAAAAAGGAGGAACCGTTATGAAACTAAATAAGTTCAACAACGAGGGCTATTCAGATCCGACAGCCTACAGAGCACTTTCAAACATTGCAAAGGAACAGCATCAGATACGTTCTTTCATACCTCCGGTTTACATATGTTCTCCGTATTTCGGTGATACTGTAAAAAACGTAAAAGACGCCGGAAAGTACTGCAGATGTGCTTTTGACAGAGGCTGCATTCCTATTGCCCCTCACCTTTTTTTCCCGCAGTTTCTCGATGAAAATGATATCAGAGAACGTCAGCTGAGCCGGTTTTTCGGTGATGTTCTCATGGGAAAATGTGCGGAGATATGGGTATTTGGAGATAATATATCATCGGGAATGGAAGCCGAGATAAGCCATGCAAAACGTAAAAAATTCAAAATAAGATGCTTTACAGAAAACTGTCAGGAGGTAATTTAATTATGTATGCTATAAAAGAAAACAACAGAGTCTTAAACGACGGAACTGAGATCACAACATTTTCAAGGGATATCAAAGGCTCAAATCTTGTTCAGATCGAAGCAGGAACCAGCGGCTTCAAAGGCGGCGACACCGACATGGGCGGAAGAACTTATTTTCGTATTGAAAACAAAGGTGCTACGGATATAAGTGTCTTTACCAGAAATGACCGCTGGGGCAGTACTGAAGAGCTTGAGGTTTTTCTGGGTGGAGACAGTGAACTTGTTACTATTATTCAGGCACTGAAATTCATAGTCAGAGTACTTGAGGAACAGTCACTGGAAACGCAGGATTGATTTCATCATGCTCCCGAATCAGTCAGAGCTTTTTGTTTTGTGACACCTTTTCTATTGATGCTCCATACACAGTTGATGTAATATTTTCTCAGAGCCGATAAAAAAACAGGAGACACCGTTTGTGGATGCCTCCTGTAAAAATCATTATGCACGACTTCCTACGGCGGCATTATCCGCATCAGGTATAGGGTCGAAGTTCGATCACTTCCTCTCAGCCTGCTGACACAAGCTCCCCTGCATTTATTTATATATATTATATACACGTTTCACATAAAAAGTCAGGTATTTTAACGAAAAATCGAATTTAGCTCTCATCCCCAAAACAATTTTTATGTAAAACAAAGTCGTCACATGCAAATAAAAAAGCCATCAGATACGTCGTGAAAAACATCTTTAAGTAAAAAAGCATGAAGACCGAAATCCTCATGCTTTTTTATTACAATCCTATAAGTTCTGTCTCATCTTCTGATCTTAAGAAACCACTTGCTGTTATAACATCAGCTGTTTCAAATTCTGTAATTTCAAGCTCAGGCTCAACATATGTTTTCTTCATAATTATAACCTCCAATTAAAGCAATCACGTAAATCATTTGATTTACAACTAGATTATAACATATTATTATGAACATTTTATAAATATTACAAAATTGTAATTATTATTTTTTTTAGATAACTCTTGACAAATATAAGGCATAGTAGTATACTAACATTATTCTCAATATTGAAAGGACGGTGAATTCCATGTTTATAATAACAAGTAAGTTTTCGGGAAATACAAATAAATATTTATTGACAGAATCATGGGATTTGCCTGTATATATGATCTGATATTGTAAATCAAAACTTTACTGATCATTTTTTATTATTACAAGCATTCAGTGTGCACTTCTGTTATTATTACAGAAGTGCTCTTTTTATATATACAGGCAGACAGAGAAAGGATATTATAATGATTATTTTACAGGGAAAATATAACAACGCTAAAGTCTTCACAGATATACTCGACAGCGAATCAACCTCTCAGATCATCGAAATGTGCTCACAAAAATTTATCGAAGGAACAAAAATCAGAATAATGCCCGATGTACATGCAGGTTCAGCATGTACTATCGGAACATCGATGACAGTCACTGACAAAGTTGTACCTAATCTGGTCGGAGTTGATATAGGCTGCGGAATGGAAACAGTAAAACTGAAGGAAAAACATATCGAACTTGAAAAACTCGACAAGCTTATCTACGCAAAGATCCCCAGCGGATTCAACATCAGAGAAAAGCCTCACAAATACAATGACAGAATAGCTTTAGAAGAGCTTTACTGTATTGAACACATAAATCTTAACAGAGCAGAACTCAGCATCGGTACATTAGGCGGTGGAAATCATTTTATTGAAGCTGATAAGGACAGTGAAGGAAATATCTGGTTTGTAATTCACTCAGGTTCAAGACATCTTGGTCAGGAGGTATGCAAATACTATCAGAATAAAGCATATGAACTGTTAAACAAAAGCTCTGAAAAAGAAGTAAATGAGCTTATAGAAAAACTCAAAGCTGAAGGAAAACAAAAGAAAATTCAGGAAGAGCTTAAAAAGCTGAAAAATGTTAAAACCACTGATGTTCCCAAACAATTCGCATACTGTGAAGGAAAGCTTTTTGAAATGTATATTCACGACCTGAAGATCGTTCAGAAATTTGCAGCTCTGAACAGACAGGCAATGATGGATGAACTTGTCAAAGGCATGAAGGTAAAGGTCGAAGAACAGTTTTCAACCATTCATAACTATATAGATACAGATAATATGATCCTGAGAAAAGGCGCTGTTTCAGCACAAAAAGGTGAAAAGCTGATCATTCCTATGAACATGCGTGACGGAAGTCTTATCTGCACAGGAAAGGGCAATGAGGACTGGAATTATTCTGCACCTCATGGCGCAGGAAGAATTCTTTCCCGATCACAGGCAAAAGAAAACCTGACCCTCACAGAATTCAAAAAAGCAATGAACGGTATCTATTCAACTTCCATAAACAGAAACACGATCGATGAATCTCCGATGGCCTACAAACCGATGGATGAGATCATCGCAAATATCGGTGATACTGTTGAAGTAAACGACATAATCAAACCTATTTACAACTTTAAAGCAGGAGATGAATAAAATGAAAAAATTTGTGCCATATGAAAAACTTAGTAAAAAAGAAAAAAAGAAAATCGATGCCATGAAGCGTTCTGACTGGGGAATCCTTAATCCCTCTGTCAGAACATTTGACACCGATAAAAACAAATATTCCAGAAAACAAAAACACAAAAGAGCTTCCGAAAGGGAGCTCTTTCATATTTTTCAGACATGATCCTATTTATGAATACTAACTTCTGCAGCTGCAATCAAAAACCTCAAAAGTCCTTTCTTTATCCATTCTCTGACCATTATGCCGTTCTCCCATGCATCTGACATTTTATTGTCCGTTGATGCAAACGGGAGTTTTTTATTTGTAAGAAAATCTCCTATGACCGACAAAAGATATTTCAGATCTACATTTTCATCCTTTCGGCAAATATTTACAGTCCTGACTGATACTCTGCTGAGATATTTGAAAAATTCAGACGGCTTGCCATCCGGCTTAAACGTCATTTCTTCATCATTTTTAAACATATTCAGTGGAATATGTGATTCAAAATAAGTAAGCATAACTGAACGAATACCGTCATACAGATATCTTATTTTTCCTCTGCTTCCCTGACGGATTATATCTGCAATTTCCGAAACAGATATTTCTCCGCAGACATCTGATATATCAATTACCCTCGTAGTAATTCCGGGAATCGGATTCATCAGAGAACCAACTATGCTTATACTCGGAACAATACTAAGGATCTTTGATGCATTTTTTCTTATCTGTAGCTTATATTTTTTTAAAAATTCATAGGAAAAACCCTGTCCGTCTACAGAAACACACCGAACGATCTCTGCATTTTCAACATTATTTACTATCGTTACATACATAGAATGATTTCCTGCTGCCGAGTGACCGCTGACAGTCAGCTTCAGTTTTTCTGAAGGGCCAAGGACACCAATACCTTCCATGTACTTTCTTGCAGCAATGACTGCCCTGTTAAAAAATTCAAGTGCAATACGCTGTTCATATGTGTCTGCTTCAACAGCACTTTTGAAATTACAGCTCCAGGTCGAGATACCGTCGACTCTTCTGACGGTATTTCCCCTTCCGGCAAAATCATATGAATAATAATCCTGTGAATAGTTTCCCCCATAGATTATAAAGCATTCATTTGTTGCAGGATCAAACAGACAAAGCGAACTTGTAGCCTTCTTGTCAAATCCATCATCCGGATAAATAAGAACAAGCCGTTTCAGTTCATCAAATCGTGACGCTGCTGTCAGCGTCCTGTCCATTCCAAGTTCTGCGTCTCCAAAATCCAGAACACCTGCACAGCTTATATAGTGATTTTCAAGAGCTTCTTCCAGAAACTCACCTACTGTCTTCATATAACCGGTATTACTGAACTGATAGTAATACGCAAGTGAATCAAGTATTACAAGTTTATTTAAAGGCAGCATAATTATCCCCTCCCTCAAAAATCATACATATTGATATTTTTTCTTCAATATAATTATATCACTCTTTATGAGTTAAAGTCAACAATTCTTGTTAAAAGATCTGTAATGTAACATTCTTTTCATTTTATTATTCCATTATTTGGCCATGAGTAGTAACTAAAGGAAAGATAAACAAAAGAGCGTATTTATTTATCCAAAAAGATAATATAACAACACAGAGGATATCCCCCGCCTCTGCAGACGGCGGGTTCTATCTTCCCGTTCAGTCGGAGTACAATCTCCGACTGTTTGGTCAGCGATTCTGCGAATCGCCTCTGCTTGTTAAAAGCAGAGCTTTGAAATACGCCCAATTTTTAAAAGGATCAGTATCTTACTTTTAATTCTCTCATTTCAAATATCTGGCTTGGTTTATCGATATACAAAATATCCACTGTTTCAGAGCCGTTGGATTTTTCCAGCCTGCTCGTATTCAGTCCTATCGCTGAAAGATCTGCTGTATATCTGTACCATCCGTCTGAGAGCCTGGTCACAGTTCCGTAGTTAGCTTTTCCTGAACCTGATGTTACTGTAATGCTTACAGGGTCAATCACACGATGCCAGTCGCTTTCACAAAGCGAAAATTTAAAGGTTATATTATTGCTGTCACCGGCAGCAGGAAGGAATTCAAAACTTATTTTCTTTCCGGAATTTTTCCAGTTTTCTGTATGGATATCCTTGCATTCAATAGTCTGGTTTTTGCCGTTTGAAATTCCGTTTACTATAGAAATATTGTCGATTGCAAATGATTTGTAAACGCTGTCAGATTTGAAGTGAAGGGCATTTAATGTCATATTGGCGTTTGCGCCTTCCTTTGTGTTTATTCCGATACTGTCAAGCGGAATTGAAATATTATACCATCCGTCCTTTTTATCAGTAACAGTACCGCAAATCTTACTGTCACATTTTACGGTCTTGGCATTCAGATCAATTGTAATGTAGCTGTTAAGTCTTGTCCATGCACCATTTATCTGCATAAGACTCAGAACAGCAGTATTTTTCGAAGAAGTCTGGGTCCTTGTCATGAAATAATCAAAGCTCAGAACTTTTCCGCTTTCATGCCAGTTTGCAAGAGGTTCAAAAAATCCTTCTGATGACTGGAATGTCTGTTTTCCTTTGTATGATGAACCGGTTATTTCGTTTGTTACTTCAAGCTCGGAAACTGCAAACTTAACTCCGCCGGATTTGAATACAAGATTATCACACGATACTGATATTCCGCCGCTTTCACCCTGTGAAAATTCGCTGAGAGGAAGTGTTGCTTTTATCCATCCGTCAGACAGTTTAACTGCTTTGCCGTATTGTGAAGAACCGGTATAATAATTTATCGAACAGTAGTTAGTTGTTCTTTTAGAAGGACTCAGATGTGTAAAATATGCAGATACTGACTGGGATGAGCTGACTTTACTTAAAGCTTTCATTTTAAACGTTACCACTGCTCCGCCTTTTGACCAGTCTGAAACAGCTGACGGCAGTTTTAAACTTACTGTTTTGTTGTTTGATGCATCAACTACATCTGAAACAGTAATGTCCTTTACCTCAAAGAAATTAGGATTTGAAAGAACAAGTCCGGATGCTGTTTCTTTTCCTTTTGAGCCGGATACAGGGCTGAGATCATTTAAAATTAATGTGTATTCTTTCCATCCGTCTTCACATTCTGTTACTATACCGTTCTGTGAGGATGTATTTTCAAAAGATATCGGTACTGCTGCACTGACTTCTGTCCCGTCATCAGCTAAAAGTTTTACAGAAATATAAGGATTTTTTCTGCTGTAATTTTTGTCGTTTAATTTATATTTGAATGATACTGCCTTATTTGAGGTTTTCCATGAGGAAACAGGTGTAAATGATATTCTGTCGGTATAGTCAGCTGATATCATATTTTCAGTTCCTTCAGCAATGTGCTTCATTTCAACGATAAGTTCAGCAAGGTCATTTCTTGCAGTATTTAGATTTGAAGAAGTTGCTTTTCCGTCTGAATAATCACAGTCATCAAATAGTGTGGAACATATCCTGTCTATTTCATTTTTATAACTATTAGTGTTTACTCCACCATACTTAAGTTCATTTATTAGTTCCTCAGCATAAACAAGATAATCATAGTCATCTGATGCTTCAGACAGATTTTCAAGTCTTACAGAACTGCTGAAATATGTATTTGCAGGATCGTTACACAGCGCAAGTGCATTTGAGGATGATACGTTTCTCTGTGTAAGATAATAATAGTTTGGATAAATAAGTATTCCGTCATTTTCTATCTGTTTAGGGTTAGTTGTTGCAAAGCAGTCATATGTAGTACAACAGCCATTATCATCACTTTCATCTATACTGTCATATTCATCCACAGCCCAGTATAGTTCGCCTGAAATTCCCAGCTTATACTGCTGCCACTTATTTGCTCTTGCAATTGAAAGACTGTTTCCTTTAAAAGTTTTCCCTTTTTCAATCTCTCCGTCATTTCCTGTTATAAGATAGCCTGCAAGAGATGCTGTGGCATGTGACATACAGCTGTACCACCACATTTTATATTCGTTGCTGTTTGCAGCATTCAAAGTTGTATTAAGATCCTTAGGATAAAAATCACTTCTTTTATTTTCAGTAAAATCATTAAACAAAGGACAGTAAGATTTTACTTTAAAACTACTGTCGACAGTAACAGTATAAGTTTTTTTCAAGGTATCTTCAGTATATCCATCAGGATAAACATCTTTAAATGTTTCAGTTATAACCTTTCCTGCATCAAGTCCGTCATAAAGCATTGTATAATAAGCATTTGTAGGTTTACTACCCATTGTTTTTGATAAAGTACTGCTGTTTTTCGATGCAGGAGCTATAGTAGGAAGATATATCACATCTTCAAGAGAGCTTTTCAAACGTTTTCCTATTACTGAATTTCCGCATTTTTCTTCGATGTAATTATACACTGCTTTTTTTGTGTCTTCGAATATTTTAGCATTTACAAGTACTTTTTCATTCGCATCCGGAACATTACCATCCGGTTCATCCGTCTGAGGGCAGTACAAATATGCATACTGAAGAAGGTCTGTTTCTTTTTCTATGCTTTTGTCAACAATTCCCTTCATAATATGTTCCATACCAAGAACAGCATTTTTTTCATCTGAATTCCAGTAGTCATATCTGGAAAATCTAATATCACCGGTCTGTTTCGTCCAGTTTGTTTTAAGATTATAATACGGGGCTTTTTTCATGGGATCAGTTACATAATTATATAATTTTTCAAGATCCTTGTCCAGATTTTTTACATACCAGAAAGTTGCTCCTGTATTTCCGTTGCTTAATTTTCTATCGTCCAGAAAATCTGATACTGCATACGAGTAATCATTTATATTGTCAAATCCCGCCATATCCTTGTATACAGGCTTATCACGATCTTTTGATACTCCCCTGTAGTCTTTAAAATACGATTTTCCGGAAGTTTCATCAGGAAGTTCAAAATCGAAAACATTTACTTTTACAGGAACTGTAACTGACTGTACTGTATTATTTATTTTGTATTTCAAAGTGAAATTTGAACTGTATGTTCCGGGATCTGTTCCTTCGGGAATATTAAGTGTGAACCAGATTCCCTGATTTATTCCGTTTGAAGTATCAAGTTTGTTCGTTCCTGCAGCTTTTGCCACGTTATAAGGTATAAGCGGATCAGGATAATATCCGTCTTTTTCACTAAGTGCCCAGTATCCTTTTTCACTTGGGCCAAGATACAGATAATGCTCAAAAGATACACTGATATTATCTTTAGTAATTTTTCCGTTTTTGTCACTTATCATATCTGCTGTTATTATTTCTATGTTTGAAAGATTTGCAGATGACTGGATTATAAGCTGTGCTGATTCGCGCTCATTTGATGCGGCTGAAAAGGACAAAGGATTCGATATGCTCAAAAATTGTAAATCTTCATCATCTTCTTTAGTCAAAGCCTTATTTATTATTTTCGAATTAGGAAGTGTATAAATATTTACCTGGGAAGCAGCTTCAGTTTTTAATACTGAAAAATCAACTGAAGAAAACACGCATGCAAGTGCACACAATAATGCAGGGATCTTTTTTTTCATTGGTTCAAACTCCTTTTTAAAAATAAATAATATCCCATTTAAAGTTACAATAAACCAAGATAGATTATATCATAATAAAAATAAAGAGTTCAAGCGAATTTTTACTAAGTTGCGTTTTTGATATGGTAAGATGCATATTTCTTTTTTTTAATTGATTCAAAGCTCTGCTTTTAACAAGCAGAGGCGATTCGTAGAATCGCTGACCAAACAGTCGGAGATTGTACTCCGACTGTTTGGTCAGATAGAACCCGCCGCCTGCAGAGGCGGGGGATATCCTCTGTGTTGTTATACTGTTTAATTATTTTTGGATTTTAAAGTAATAAACTGCCGTATTGACTTATACATATTTGATACGTATAATATTAATATAACAACACAGAGCTTTGAAAAATATGATATAGGGGGATGAAACATATGAAAAGAAAAAAACAATTTTATTCCGTACTTTCAGGACTTATTTCGATTTTAGTTACAGCATCATGTATGCCGGTATCCGCTCTGAATGAAATTACAGATGAACAGTCAGGGCAGGAACCGCTTACTTATTTTCAGGTAAATAACAAAATTACTCAGCGTACAGCATACGATACTGTCATGTCCGATTCTCTTTCCCTGACTGATTATCAGCTTCAGGAATTAAAAAAGGAAATACATAATGCTGTTGCAGAAAGAAAAACGACTATTGATATTTCCGGATATTTTATTCCTTATGATCAGAATCTGAACAATCTGCTTATATCAGTGATCGCAGAGGATCCGGACAATATAGTTGCCGATGTTGACGGATATTATTCCTACAAATTAAGTTACTCCAGATACTATTATGCCGTACAGCTCAATTATTTGTCTGACGATGAAGTACTTGAACTGAAAAGTGAAGCTGACAAGTTGCTTGTAGGACTTGACTCGGAAAATCTTTCTGATGCACAAAAAGCACTTATAGTTCATGACCGTCTTGCTATCGCCTGTAAATATGATGATGCTGCTGATGATGCCCATTCAGATGACTGTTTTACCGCCTATGGTGCTCTTGTAAACAAAATTGCAGTCTGTGAAGGCTATGCAAAAGCTTATATGTATCTTATGAACAGACTGGGTATCACAACAGAAATGGCAGATTCAAAAACACTCAATCATGCATGGAATATAGTAACAATAAACGGCAAACGGTATCATGTCGATGTATCGCATGATGATACCGTTCCGGATCTTACCGGAAGAGTAAATCACAACTATTTTCTTATATCAACCGAAAAGCTGAGATCCGTCGGAAAAATAAAAGCAGATGATTTTGACACTTCTCCTCAAAGCACAGATTTTGAAAACTCTGCATGGAAAAATATAAAAACTAATTTTGTTTTGTTTAAAGACAAGATCTATTATATATCCAAAGAAGGAAATCTGAACGAACTAAAAGACAATGAGACCGAGACCGTACTGCCGCTTACATCTTTTAAAGATTCCGTATGGTATGGAAATGATTCAAAAAATATCTGGGACGGTTTTTACGGTATGCTCTCAAATGATGAAAATGCTTTATATTTCAGTCTTGCAAAACATATTTACAGATACGTTCCCGATAAAGGCGATGCAAAAATCTTTTTTACTCCCGGTGAAACAAACAAATCTGTTATGAGCTCGATATACAGATTTGTCATAGACGGAGATAATTTTGACTATATAATTTCTGAAACACCCGATGTTCTCTCTTCTGCAGAAGTAACACACTTCAATTATCAGGCTGTATTTGTCGGTCAATCAGCAGAGCTTCGCGGTGATATCGGAATGAACTTTTACATGAAACTGAGTAATAAAGCAAAAACAAAAGATGCATATCTTGAGTTTAAAATTTCAGGTCTCGGAGAAAATTCGGAAAAAATACTTCTGTCAGACATTAAACCTGAATCTGACGGAACTTATACTTTCAGATGCCCTGTAAACACACTGCAGATGGCTGATACCATTACAGCTGAATATCACTATAATGACTGTACAGTAACATTACAAACATCAGTTGCTGATTATATTCTGAAAATCGTAGAAAATTCAGCCCGAAAAAATAAAGAGTGCTCAGATGCAAAAATACTTGCACAGGCTCTTGCGAATTACGGATATTTTGCTCAGAAATCTCTCGCTGATCATCATGGATTTAAAATAGATGAAGACCATAAACGTATGATAGTGTTCAACAGCAAACCTGATAAAGACATCGATCTTTCCGGATATGCGGATGTACAGACCGGTTCGGCAGAAAGCATCGGAGCTGACAGCATATCCTATTCTTTAGCGCTTGATTCTAAGACGGACATTCTGCTCTGTTTTAAAATGAAAGAAGACCAGACATTATCCGAATCTGATTTTATCTGCAATACCGATCACCCGACATCACTTGAAAAAACAGATGACGGAGAATATCTGTTCAGAATATCAGATATATGTGCATCCGAGCTTGACAGGATTTTTAATGTATCAGTAAAAAACAGCTTATGGACAATAGATATCTCTGCCCTGTCATATGCATACAGTATACTTTCATCTGATGCTTCTGAAAATGATAAAAATGCATGTGCAGCACTCTATAATTATTATAAGGAAGCGAAAAATTATTTGAATAAAAACACAGCAAATTAATATACATAAAATTAAACGCCCTGCAGGATCATTTGAATTGACCCTGCAGGGCGTTTTTACGTATTATTAATAATCAGAAATCACACATTTCCTTCTTCGTCACCTAAACCAAAACTGGAACAGATAACATCTTCAGCTTCGAATGTTATAATTTCTATTTCGGGACTTATATACTGCTCCTGTTTCATAAAATCACCTCTACATATAATAACCGTATGACACTTCTGAATAGAATGTTTTAATTTCACCGGATGACTCATCAAGAACAGTTACATAGCCTCTTGCATAAACAGTATTATCTTTTTTATCTGTCATATCAAAGTGCAGTATAAGGGTTCCTTGATTATTCTTGTTTATTCCGATGTATCTCATAACATTTTCATCAAAGACAGTCATATTATCGTCATTGCCGAATGTTCCGTCGTTGTAATAAAGAACACCTGATTCGATGATAGAATATTTATCTGATATATCTCTTACAACGGCAACTGCAATTTTTGGTATTTGATTATCTTCAGTTCCGGCATTTTCTGTAATGAAATTTGTAATGAATACTGTATTTTCATTAAGTTCAGGATCAAAATCAGGATCATCATCATAATATGCATTGATATTAACATCTGAAAGTGGTTTTATCTGACATGTTGCATTATATGAATAAATAACATTTTCAACAGACCAGTAACGGAAAGTTTTGCCATCTATTGTTTCCGGTGCCGTCAGACTAATGTATTCTCCGGCAGGAACTGACTCTTTGCTTTGTTTTGTATCCTGTTCATTATTTATTGTAACATATACAGAGTAAGTTCCAAGGTCATTTTTCTCATAGACAGGCTTAACAGCTATTCTTTCTTCTGTACCGAATAGTGACTCGATGTTCGTTAATTTATTTTCTTCGTCAACTGACCAGTATTTAAATGAATATCCATACTTGGCAGGAATTGCAGGGTAATTTTCAAATGTATCACCGGCTTGATAGAATCCTGAATACAGTACCTGATCAGAAGGTCCGTAAAATTCAACATAAGACATATTCTGAGATTCATCAGCTTTACTTATCAAAGTAACAGACATATTGTGTAATCCCTGAAGTTTAAGCTCAGGTTCATTTCCAAGTACCTTACCCTCGCCATCAGTCCATTTTATAAAGCTTTCCTTATCTGCAGCTGTCAGAGTGATTTCGGAACCGTAAGGAATTGTTTCAACTCCTCCTGATTTTAAAACTTCGCCGTTGTTTACATAGTATTTGCTGCCATTTGAAGTCATAACAGATATTTCATAATTAATAATAGAAAACTTTGCATAGTAGGTAATATTGTCAGTTGCTATAAAATCGTAATAATTCTCAGTTGTTACAAGATCATTTAATTCTACATCTGAGTACCAGCCTTCGAAATTATATCCTTCAATATTACTTACGCTGATATTTGCATAATCACCGGCTTTATATTTTTCAGCACCGATAAATAATGCAATCATTTCATTTGTTCCGTCTGTAGCAGTTAATGTAACATCAGCATATTTTTCGACTACTGTAAAATTATAGATTTCTCCTTCTTCAACTGTTATCTCATCTGTATCAGAAAAACTCTGATCAAAATTATAAAAAACATCTTCAAATGTAAAGTTTTCAGGGAGTAAATCTTTCAGAGAATCCAGTGTAATTGTAGAACCAACATCAAATTTTCCTCCGGAAATCTTCATATCATTTGATCCAAGGATATTTACATTTGTATCAGTATCTTCAGACCAGCTTGCATAGAGAACTATATCGCCATAATCTCCTGCAGGAATTTTTGATTCATAAAGCGAAGTTCCATATTCTTCATTCATATTCCATCCGGTGAAAATATATCCTTTTCTTACAGGATCAGAAATTACAGTACCTGTAGTAAGCTTATAAGTATCAGGATATGAACCGTTTTCATCCATCATTCCGTTCTGAAGTTCATACTTAATAGATCTGGTTATTTCTTTAAAGTTTGAAACAACGGTAAGATCTCCGATAGTGCCTTCAGGAAGTTTATATCCTTCATCAAGTACTATTTCGTTATCGTTTGAATCCTTTACAGTCCAGCCGGCAAATTCATAGCCGAATTCAGGCTGAGCATAAAGTTCAGGATCAAGAACCACACCGATTCTGCTGATATCTTCAATTGAATACTGAATGCGTACTTCACCGTCAATTTTTATATTATAAACTATAGCATCCCAACATGCAGTGAATGTCATATCAGATCCGGCCTGAGTATTTACTTCATATGTCTTATTTGAAGAAAATCCGTCATCTGACCATCCTTTAAAATCATAACCGTCTTTTTCAGGATTTTCCAGCATGAATTTTTCTGTTTCGGCTGTATAAATTTTTGGATTTGGATTTTTCTTTGCAAACGAACTGCCTGCAAGACCATAATAGAAGATATTGAATGTCTTAATTTCAAATACTGGAGTAAGTATAAGATTTCCCTTTGTACCTTCAGGAATCTTATTATTTACGAGTGTTACCGGACTGCCGTCGGAAGATTTCTTAACATTCCATCTTATAAAGTTATGTGTAGATGAAGTCAGAACCGGAAGATTTACTTCCTGTTTAAAGTTATAAGATACTGCATCATTTCCTTCTTTAGAACAAATTATTTCAGACGGAATATCATATGCTATAGTAAAATTATGAATATTCCAAGGTGTGTTTACTGAAATCTTTCCTGTTCCTGAGTAAGTATTTACATTATCTCTGTTTTTCATATCATCATCTGTAAGTACACCATAATCATAACCTGTCTTTTCAGGATCAAGTTCAGGATATTTAACTAAGAAATTTTCAGTTCCGGTAATATAGTATTTAGGATTTGGATTTTCGATTTCCTCAGGCCAGTTCTTATATTCAATTTCGTAACCATTTGCTATCCAGTTAGGATACAGGGTGATGTCTTCTGTTCCCATTACTGAATTTTCAAAGTCAAATGGTTTCTTGAATTCATCATCAATATACCAGCCTTCAAACAGATAACCGGTTTTTTCAGGATCTTCAGGTTTAGTTATTTTCTGGCCCTTATAGAATCCCAAATCGGTATGATCTTTAAATTTAACAGTATGCTGATTTTTTTCAAAATAAAGCTTGATTTCAGTAGTCTGTTCAGCATTTATTACTATTTCGTCATCAAAGTCTACGATCATGTCATTTACTGCAATTTGTTTGAGTTCCGCATCATCAACTAGTGAATCAAACTCGTCTTTAACTTCATCTGAAACAGTAGTCCATGCCGTTCCGGTATAAGTCTTGGTACAATTGTAAACATAATTCTCATCCAATGCTTCCTTAGTGTAGCAGAGTACTTTATATTCTGTATCACTGTTTGCTTCCCAGATAGCAGATAAATCATAATAGCTCTTCTCTGTATTTGCAGGGATCACTATATTATGACATCCATTCTTTTCGGCTGCTGTAATTTCAATACCTGAACCATCAGGTACGTTCCAGCCTATAAAATCATAGCCTTTCTTTACAGGGTCAGAAAGAAGAATAACTGCACCTTTATCCAGTGGATATAAAAGTGTCGGACCTGCTGATACAGCATCTGAAGCCCATTCGCCATCCATAGGATCAGCATTGATCGTGCCCTTTTCACTGTTCCAGTTAGCAATAACAAGTAAATTGCAAAGATTTTCCTTATCTACAGTTATTACGTTTCCTGTAATTTTGCTGTAAACAATATTATCGTCATCAGCGTTCTTTACAGTCCATCCTGCAAAAACAGAATTGCTTCGTACAGGCATACCAAATGATATTAATAAATCATCAGCTGTATATTCTGTAGTAATTGATGAACCGGAAACAGTTCCTCCATTAAGGTCGTATTCAACAGAATATTTTTCTGTTCCCCATACTGCTTCAAAATACTTTTCTCCGTATGAACCTTTTTCAACAGAAACGGAGGTCTTTAATTTATCTGAATTATCATATTTCCAGCCAAGGAAGCTGAAACCGTTTCTAACCGGATTTACAAGAGTAAATGTATCAGAAATGTTTGTATAGGATTCAGGATTTGTTTTTCCATCAGGAAGTTCACCGCCGTTAAGGTTATAGAAGAGCTTGTACTCTCCATCAGCCCATACTGCGTTAAGAATTATACCTGCCGCTCTGAGATTTTCAAAATGAGGAGCATAATTTGCTTTTGGCTTTGCATTCAGAAGTGCAGTTAATCCTTTTGTACTTAAAGGCTGTTTTGTGTAAACTGCATTCTTGTCGGATTCGTTAAGTTCACATTCTGTAAATGTAAGGAGATCGTAGAACTGTTCCGATGTCCAGCCTAAGAATTTAATATTGTCTTTTCTTGAAGGATCGGTCATGTTGAATGTATTTACAATACTGTAAACTGAAGGATTCATTACTTCCGAAGCTTCAGGAACAAGTGTTCCGAGTTCATTTTTCGTTGTTTTTATTTTGTTAGTTGTAGTTAAGCTTCCGCCGTTTAATCTGTAAGTAATATAATATGGTTTAGCTTTCCAGTTTGCTGTAAGAGTAAATTCCGGCACAACGTTTGAGCTGTCAATGATCAATGCAGGGATAAGTTCGCCTGCCTTATATGAACCGATCTGTTTGTCACATGTCCAGCCTTCAAATTCGTATCCGCTTCTTTCAGGTGAGTAAATAACAAGCTCATCTGTTTTTGAAGGATAAAATGAAGTTATGTAGTTCGGATTGTTTGTAACATCGCTGCCGGCGTTCATATCATAATTAATAGTACAGTTAGTCAGACTGAACTGTGCTGTTATATAAAGTTCTGAACCCGGCTGAGGATAGCGAAGCATTCCGGTATTTCCAATATGACGGTGTTCACCGGTCTGTAAAATGTATACATCCCATCCTGTAAATATATATCCCTCCTTTTCCATATATTTCAGAACAGCATATTTATTATTCTGAACGTCATCATATGAATAAGTTTCAGGAAATGTTCCTTCAATTTCTTCACTCGGAGTACCGCCGTTAAGATTGTAAGTGATATCATAGATCTTTGGTACCCAGTTAGCTTTCAGTTTATAGCTTACTCTCTGATCAGTACGCGGAACAGTTTCTGTTTTAACATCAGAATCACCAATTGTCCATCCTGTAAATGAATATCCTTCCTTAACAGGAACCGGAAGCTGCTGAACTTTAGTCAGGATAGTATAATCACTCAAAAGATCAGCTTCGACTTTACCTCCCTGAAGATCATATGCTATTGCATAGTGGTTCTTTTCCCATTCAACAGTAACTGTTACAGGTTCTTTTTTACCATTGATTTCAACGATTTGTTCTTTTGCTGTATATCCCGGTTTTGATGGCAGAATCAAAGCAAAATCAGAATCATTTACTGTATAGTACTGACGATTTGGATTTGAAGCTCCTTCAGGCCAGTTTACATAAGTGATAGGATATCTTGTTTCTGTCCAGTCTTTTGGATAAATATACAGATCATGACTGTTTTTAAATATTTCTAAAACGGTTTTTGATGTGTCAAATTTGTAATCCCAACCGTTGAATGTATATCCGTTCTTTACAGGTTTACCGTCAGGATCAGTTATTTTTTCATTGTAGTGAAGCTTTTCTGTCTTGTATTCATTTTCTGAACCGTGTTCATACATAAAATGAACATTATATTCCTTAAATGAATAATAAACGTTGAATTCATTCAATGTATCTGTTCTTAAATTAATTTCATCGAGATAACCAAATTTTGTATTGTCACCTTTAATTGAAATATGATCAAACATATACAGATTTTTATCAAATGTGTATTCATTATTTATTGAGCTATAGGATATACTTGGCTGATGTGTTTTCTGTTCAGTACCTGTCTTGTCAAGCATCCAGCCCTTTGAAGAATCATAGACATAGTATTTTACCTGGTATGTTGATTCAGATTCAGATGAATATCCCTGTTCATTTTTCCAGATAGCCTTAAGGGTTATTGGTTCTGCGATATTCATTTCAAATCTGTTCGATACTGTCTGTGTACCATTCATTGTCCAGCCTTTGAAATAATATCCGCTTCTTTCCGGAATTGGAGTTT
The DNA here is from genome assembly GCA_045643005.1 of Oscillospiraceae bacterium. Taxonomy (GTDB): domain Bacteria; phylum Bacillota; class Clostridia; order Oscillospirales; family Ruminococcaceae; genus HUN007. The sequence continues at coordinate 17,388 of JAZUJY010000199.1, forward strand.
TTACTGTTTCGCCGATGCTGGCCACGGAAGGATAGGTTTCTGTGCCTTTATCGCCGCCGTTAAAATCATAATTGATACTGTATGTAAGCTTGTTGAACACGGCATGCAGTTCGATTTTCTCAGGGTATTCAGCGAAATTAAGTTCTGTTACTATATTTTTTTTACCTTCAGAATCAATTATCTCCCAGTGATCAAAGTCCCATACATCACCATCCGGCATATCAGGGAGAGGATAATTTTCATCAGTAATTTTATATGATCTTGGAATATCTTCATCAAGAACGAGGATATATGAGATATTCTCTCCTGTGCTGCTGTAATAAAAAACATTTACCGGATGTTCCTTATAGATCCATTTTGCATGCAGAGTTATATCTCCGACTTTATGTTTAGAATCAATTTCACGAACACGTACATTATTTTCTCCCTGCTCATCAGATTCATACCAGCCTTTGAATACCGCATCTTCCTTTTCAGGAACCGGATCAATTGTAACAGGTGTATCGAGGGTCCATGTTTTTGCATTATATGATGAAGGCATTGTACCGCCATCTGTATCGTATTCTATTTTGTACTCAACAGGTGTCCATACTGCAAACAGAGTAATACTCCAGTTAAGAGATTTCGGTTCAAATGAAATTTCATCTGCCTGAAGGATTTCTGTTTTACCTGATCGCTGCCATCCGACAAATTCATATCCTGTTTTTACAGGTTTTTCATCTGGTATTGTTGTTGTATCTACACCATATTTGTGCTTTATTTCATTCTTTTCGCTCCATGTACCGCCGTCAAGGTCAAATGAAATAATATATTCTGCAGGACCCCAGACTGCATACAGAGTTTCTATTTCATCAGAAGCTTTTGAAGTTTCTGTAATTAAATCTGTACCGTTAGGATCTGTGCTCCATCCTGCAAATGAATAGTGTGATCTTGTCGGGGCATACTGAGGTAAAGAATAAGGCTGTCCGTATGACTGTTTTACGGTTCTGCTGTAATCGCACGGATCATCAGCATCACCTTGTCCGACAAATTCAACGTTAAAAGCATGAATAACGCGAGCATAATAAACAGAATCCTTCTTAATTTTCTGTTTACTGTCTACAGGCTCACCGTTAAATTCAGGATTGTCGTACCAGCCAAGGAATACTGCACCGTCAATCATTTTTGGTTCAGGAAGAGTAAATTCCGTGTGAGTTTTAACTGTACCGACAGCTGCTCCCTTTGTCCATCCGGTTTCGGCGTCATATTCATTTGTTTTGCTCTTGAATATAGAGTCATTTATCCTCATGCTGTTATAATCATCCCAATAAAGAGATACTTTAGCATCTTTCTTTTCATAAACAGCTTCAAATGTTCCTTCTGTATACTTAGAGACTTTTATTTTCATAAGTACTTGAGAAGGTGTACCGTTTTGATAATAGTCCTGTGCTACCCACTCTCCATTTTCTTTATTGACCCATCCGAGGAATTTGTAACCTTCAAGATCAAGATCACTGTTATTCTTAACTCTCAGTTCTTCAGGAAGAACAAAAGTATCGTGTGCTGCCTTGCTGTATGTATTTGAGCTGAATATAACTTCACCGGTTTCAGGATCTTTTGCAGTAAAATTATATTTATAGTATGCAGGTTTCAGATAATAATCAAATACTGTTTCTCCTTCAGGCAAAACAGTAAATGTTTCAGGAGTTTTTTCATAATCTGTTTCAAAACCTACTACTTCATAATAATGATCATTAAATACATCGACTACCTGATCAGCATATCCTGTTCTAACTTCTTTGTCATAGTTTGTTCTGAATCCCTTTTCATCAATGTATAAATGGTTAATTGTATACATACGATCCATCGGTACAAGTTCAGAACGGAAAATATATGTAAGAGTATTTGTATCTTCATCATATCTTGTCCAGTCTGTATTTGAAAGATGTGATTTCATAAATACCGGTACAAAATAGTCAGTATCAAGGTCAGGATAAGGTCCGCTTTCTGCATTGCAGCGGAATCCTAAGAAATGATAACCTTTCGGGAATGGATCTGTATCACTTTCTTTCCAGCCAAGATATTCATGGCATTTGACGTCTGTACCTAAATCTAAAGAAGCATACATATAATCTTTATAATCCGCAGCATTTTCCGTATACATTTTCTTGTTAACTGCTTCTGTAAATTCTACACGGATATTAAGATCTTTCGGTCTGTCTTTTGATTCGGAAAGATATATATCTATAGATGCTATACATTTTCCTCTGATACCACCCATTACATACTCCTGTGCTAAATCAGAAACAATATCACGATCGTCAGTGATAGTATTACCTAATGTTACACCGTCATATAATGAAGGTCTGTTTAGGATTTCTTCCAGTGTTACTATTTCTCCGCCTATAGTTTTAAAGTTTCTGTTCATAATGTTGGTTTTGCACTCATCGCAGAAATAATTAAAACCGGCTGTAAATTCTATAGGTTTTACTTTATATGTAACTGTTATAGGATGCGAAGGCATTATCCTGAGTTCGCTGTCAGTTGTGCTTCCTTCAGCTTCTGCAAGTTCTGAAAACTCTGATATGTCATTCCAGCCACAGAATTCATAACCTGTCAGTTCAGTGTTAATCTCAGCAGGAGTACGAAGCTTGCATGTACTTCCGTTAATAAATACATCCCTGTATTCTGAAAATGCTATACTGTTATCTCTAAGCGTCTCGCCATTTTCATCAACAGCAATATAATTTATATTATATGGTGTACGCTGTGTAAAATAAACATCAATAGTATCAACAGCACATTCATCATCTGATGGGGTAACAGAAGCAGACAGACCATTTTTCTTGGTCAAAGTTAAAGTCGTGCCATTTCCCTTGGTTACTTTTACATCCCCGACCTCGATCAAATTGATAGAATAGCCTTCCCATTTGCGGCCATGATAATTTCTCAGTACTTCAGCCTTGTCTTTATCTGATAAACTGTCAAATACACCCCATTCATAAAGCTGTTTCATATCGTAGCTTGCATCAGAAACTATATTTTCATTGGTAAATGCTCCATCTTCTGAAACAAGCTCATATCCTGAACCATCCGGTTTGATAAGCCAGTGACGAACATTGAGTTTCTGCTGCTTAGGCTCGGCAATAACACCGAAACGAATGTTATTATACAGGCAGTTTTGAGGATCTTCTTTGCCCGGACGAATAGAATCTGAAACAAAATCATCATCTGCTTTTTCCCATACGGATCGATACGCATCATGACAAACCCAAATCAGAGTTCTAAAACCAGCGAAATTATAACGTTCTTCAAGATCATAATACTGATATAATTCCGTACCTTGACTCAACCCCTGCCAATCTATGAAATCATAACCTACAAAATGAGGTTCTGTCCTCAGTATGGGGTCATCTTCATCTGTAATCGGCACCTGAGGCATATAATAATTAATTGCCACATCGTCAGTATTATTATAAAGCGTACCTTCTATCGGCTTATAAATATTTGTCTGATATCCAATAGTTTTAGCACGTGAAGTCTGATCAACTGTTATATGAAGGATCTTGGTATAATTTCTTCCTCTGAGCAGTACTCCTCCCGGAGGTATATAAGTCATTTTGACATCAATTGTGAATTTGATCATCGTATGATTTTTGCTGTCATCGAGAAGAACTCTTTCGTAAGATTTTACTTTCTTAAAATCCTGTTTTTCTTTATCAAGGAATATTTTTGAATCAGGATATTTTTCGCCTCTGCTTTGAAAACCTTTTACTACACCCTTTCCAAGAACACCCCTGTTCTGTTCGTCCGGCGATGGAATAACAGGTTCAGGATCTCCGAGAAATTCATATTTAAATTCGTTTGCTTCAGGAATATAAGGAACAACATCACCTGAACGCATGTCAAGAGCCATTATCATTCTGTATTCCTTAGGAATATCAACATATTCTCCTGTGTCGCTCTTTATTGTAACAGACTGCTCCATGCTGTCCTTCATATTATAAAGAGGATTGTCATCTTCATCCACTTCTCCGGTATCTTCCGCAAACCCTCGTATCTGATATCTTGTACCAAGAGAGATCAAAGGTATCTCAAGAGAATAAATCGTTTTTGATGTACTGAATGCTCCTTTTCCGACCTGTGCTCCCAGAGATATTTCCAGAACAAACTTAATATCAAAGAATACACCTCCCTGGAATCTTACAGATTCATCAAGCCAGTTGTCTATATTCAGGATTCCATAGAGATACAGGGTAAGTTCAAATCCGGCTTCTACCATTACGCTGACACTGTCCAGATCTGTACTGATCAAACCAACGGAAAATTCAACATATAAAGCCGGTTTCAGACCGAAAACACCTATCGCATAAAGAGAAAAAGTTGAATGAGGTTTCTGAATATCGGTTGTATTTGTACTTACATCAAAATCTCGTAATCTGAATGAAGCACTGTATCTTTTTATATAGTCATAATTAAACTCAGCTCCGATCTCAATTGTTCCGCAAAAACTGAGAGTAAAGCCTATTTCAAGTTTAAATTCAACGATTTTTTTAATGCTTGCTTTTGATTCGACCAATACTGTTTTAATTAAAGGCATCCATGTGTCGCTTACACCGTCAACTATATTTTTATAGGCTTTCTCAAAATCACTGAGATTCGCTGCCTGAGGTACAGGATCTTCATCCTCATCCTTTATATGGTCAACTATAGATTTTTCATCAGCTTCCCATGGAACATATTCGTTCTGACCGGTTTCATTATCCCATTCCCAGGCTTCTTTTGCATCTTTAAGCTTCGGAATAATGTTTTCATTAAGTTTTTTTAAACTGTCTTCATACTTTTTCATTGAATCAGACAATTCTATTTCACTCATATCAACTGCATCATCTTCATAACCGGTCGATACTTTGAGATTTCCTTTAACATTGCTCCAAGAGCCTACGTCTATACTGATATTTGCTTTTAAATCAACCGGTATAACATAATATTTCCAAACAATATCAAAGTCAACATTCTGATTAATATATATTTCCTGTGTTACTCCAAGAGAAAAGTCAATGACTATTTTTCCTGAACCTTCGCGCTTGGATTCTTCCTTAATTTTCTTTGAAAAAGTGAATTTATCAATAGAAACTTCAACCTGTCCTCTTACTTCGGCACTGAAACCTACACCGCTTCTTTTAAAATGTGTAAGATCCCTGTAAACATCAGGTTCAAATGAAAGTCTTTTAAGTTCGGCTTTAACTTTATCGTTTTTGTTTGAAGCATCAAGCAGCTTTTCATCACTTGAAAAATCAAGGTCCAGCTCATCAAAATCCAGCATGTCTGCGTTAAGAAGATTGCCGTTATCGTCAACTATAAAAGTAGTTGAAATGTCAACACCGTTTTTCTCAAGTTCTGCCTTAACTTCCTCTTCTTTAAATAAGCCTTCGAGAAGAGGAGTTTTATCTGCTTTTTCAAATTCAGCAGCAGCAAGATGTGAAACTTCTTCTTCATGTTCGTCTATAAACGACTGCGGAACATCATACTCATTTTTTGCATGAACCTGCAGCTGATTCTGAAGCTCATCCATTGAAGAATTTGAATATGATACTACAATCTGTTCTTTTCCTTCAGAACCGGTATTTTTCGTTGAGATATTTGTAATTTTAACAATTTTAGGAGTATTTATATCTTCTTCTGAAACATTTCCGTTTACAACGTTGTAGATAGATAAAAAGTCTCCGACTTCAACTTCTGTTTCTTCATCAATTTCCATTTCCCCATATGTTACTGCAGTATAATTAAGCAGGAAAGGAATCTGCTTCTGACTTGCAAAAGTAAAAGAATCATATGGAAGTGTAATCTGATTTCCGTCGTTTGGTTCCAGATCTGCTTTATTTGAAATCGGTACTACTGTAGGAACATCAACTACATCCATCGGATCAGCAAGATGATAATAAAAAGTATATAAATCTTCAATTCGATCAATCACCATGTATGAAGCATCATCTTCTGTGAAAAGATCCTCAGATTTTTCAACCTTTTCTCCGGGAGATGTTCCTCTGTAGATACATACTGTGTCTCCTACTTTCGGAAGCATATCCGGTGAAGCTTTGTATACAAAAGAACCTTCTTTTTCAACACTGGAATCTTCATGTGTCTGAAGAGAGTCTTTTGTACCGTCTGCAATAGCTTTTTCAAGCTCTGTCATTTTATCGGCTGTATCACTCAGATTAACGACTTCAGCTGTCATAAGAGGCTGAAGCTCTCCGAGATTTTCGACATTATCAGCGGGAATATAAATAATATTGTCTTCGAGTTTAAAATCAATCGATTCTTCACGATAGAGACTCATATTATGATAAATTACATTTTTATCAAGAGTCTCTCCTTCTGCAATAATATACAGATCATCAGCTCCGCTGATATCCAGCTGATATACCTTTCCGGGCTCAAAACCATCAGCCGGCACAATTTCATAGATATTGTTATCAAGCTTTGTGATAACTGTATTCAATTCAACATTATCATACTGATCTCTGACTACGATTTTTTCTTTCAACTCGTCTTCAGTATAATTTATTACCTCCAGAGTAAACAGCTGTTTGTCTGATCCCAGTCCGTCAGATGACACATCAATATCCGGTACCGGCGGAACTGTTGTAACTCTGAATTTAAAATTTGGATCCTTCAGATCCATAGTCGCTGTATAGTTTCCGTTAAGATCATCTTCATCACCTGTGATCCTCCGGTTCGTAAATGATGCATACAGCGAAACTCCGTCTTCAATCACGTCATTTGGATATGCATACTCTGTACAGTTGACATCATAGTACCAACCTTCAAAGACATATCCTGAAAGTTCAGGAGAGGTAATCTCCCCAACCTTCGTCCCCTCAGCTACTGAATCCCCTTTAGGCATATTGACCTTGTCAACCATGTCTTCGGGAACAGATTTTCCTGTCAGCAGTGTTACTTTAATTTGCGGAACACTGCTTCCGGAGCTGCCACCTCCAAACAGATTCGCGGCCTTGATAAACGTTTCCGGCGCGGTCTGAACTAACATAGAGACAGAGATGAACAGACTTAAAACCCTTTTAAATACTTTCAGCATTTTTTCACCTTCCCTATTTTTCACTATTCATTTGTTTTTTCAAACTCCTGAACGATTTTTCTGTATTTCAAAGCTATGCTTTTAACAAGCAGAGGCGATTCGCAGAATCGCTGACCAAACAGTCGGAGATTGTACTCCGACTGAGCGGAAAGATAGAACCCGCCTGCAGAGGCGGGGGATATCCTCTGTGTTGTTATAATAAGAGCCGAATATATAAATACAGAAAGACTATAATTATATATTCGGCTAAATTTTTAATATTTAAACAAAATATTTAAATATTATTACATTTAAAGCAATAATATTCACAATTATTTGTCTGCTTAAAATAAAATACATAAGGACTTGTTGGTTAATACTTTTATCTTTAATCCCAGTAGTGTGATTTTTCTATAAAATCTCTATATTCATGATCAAGTATAGAAATAATTGTCAAATCACGCCATTCACCTTTTTTATATTCATAATAATAATCTTCCTTTTATTATGTAAATATTATTTTAAATCATCTTCAGAATAACGCTGAACAAAAGGCTAAGCAAAATATCCGAAACCGTTTTTCCTCCGGGACTATCATCAATAGTTTCTTGATTTTATCATAAGATATCATTAAAGTCCATACTTGTAACATACTGATTTAAGATAAAAGCATTCTTTTCCTGCAACGAACTTCTTTCATTCTTTGTTATTTACACTTTTTTGCTATAGCAAAAATAATCCCCTTAAAGACTGCACACGATTTTTTTATTTCGTGTGTCTGCTTTAAGGGAATTAAAAACAATGATCAATTAATAATTAGTTTTCGATACCTAATAATATATCTACAAGATAAACGATATCAGCAGCTCCTGCTTTTCCGTCTCCGTTCATATCCGCAGCTGCTTCACCGGATTTTGAATCAAATCCGTTTAATACTCCGTACTTCATCAGACAAAGATCAACAATACTGATGACTCCGTCACTGTTGATATCTCCCGGTGTCGTTTTGACTGCAAAAGAAGACATCTTACCTGATGTGATCCCTTCATTTGCACCATATACTTCATCAACATAAAAGCTCAAAGTCTCATCCTCAGCAGTTTCCAGAACTATATACATATCTGATGCATTTTCAGGAATTGTAAACGAAGAATCACCCAATGAGACAAATTCACCTTTCTTTGCGTTCTGCTCGTCTATATGGATGTATTTTATTTCATCCTCCTTCATATCATTATACTGAAGAGTCATTCTGAGAAGTGCTTCATCCGGACCTTCATCATATCCCATCACTGCACCAAAGCTGTAAGTTTTTCCGGATTCAAAAGCAGCACTGCTTATCTGTTTTGTCATACCATGCCATGCAGCTGTTCTTTCTGAAACAAACATGCAGGATTCATTATTAAATTTTGAAAGCGAAACTGACGCATCACCTCTGCCACTCCAGCTGTTTTTAGAAGAATCAAAGGTGTCATCAAAGAAAAATCCGTTTTCATCTGCTTCGATCACCTGCAGCTCATTCCATGCTTCCCTTTCATATATAAATTCATCAAAATCAGCATATCCGCCGGTTGAAGATGTCGAATAGCTGTAGATCGCATTTCTGTAGCCGGTAAAAAGCTTAAGATCATAGGTCATCGAAATATCCGAGCCTATCTTTTTCCATGATGTACCGTCAAAAGAATAATAAAAACCTACCTTGTCAATGTTGTTTGAAACGTTAAACGATGAATCTACAGTGTTGAACAGAAAATCCGTTTTCAGATATACAGTATCTCCCTGCATCGGAACTTCTTCAACTATTTTGTCTCTGCTGTCAGAGATCTGAGCATTTGACGAGTATCCGCCGTTTGAAGCCATATATACCTTTTTTTCACCGCTGTCAGTCACACGGACACCAACATTTCCATAGTTGAACTGGAAAGCAGACAGTCCTGCGCAGTCTCCGTTCTTCATTCCTCGTGTATCAAGAAGAACTGTTCCGGAACATGACGGTCCCTCTGTTCTCTGAGTAAGTGTGTTTCTTGCATCCATAATGCTTTTGGCTGTATGACCGTTTGTAAGTCTCAGCCATCCGGGTCTCTCGGTAACTGACCAGTATCTGTTGTCAGGGTTATGATTCCACTGCCAGACAAGCTTAAGCTTGTTTTCATCATACGAAAAATCATCACTTTCAGCAAGCTTTGTTCCCGCATGATTTCCGGGTACATTAAGAAGAACCGGAGTTTTTCCGTTCACACCCATCATCGGCCAGTCATCGACCCACGTTACAGGTACAAGTACAGGTATTCTGCCTACAGAACCGTGATCCTGAAAGACCATACCGTACCAGTCACCATCGGGAGTATCAACTATTCCTCCCTGAGCTGTTCCGGAACCGTATGTTCCAAGTCCCGAATCAAGAATGGTCTTTCCCTCAAACTGCCCGTCAAGACTTTTGCTTCTGTAACACAGCTCCAGTCTTCCGTGTCCGTTAGGCCATGCGATCAGGAAAATATAGTAATAGCCGTTAAGCTTCATGATATGTGAGCCTTCACCGCTCAGTCCGGAAAGTCCGGTCTTTACGATGGTCCTCTCCATGGAACCGTTTACAAATCCGGTCATGGAGGAATTGAGCTCCTTTATCTTGATATTTCCGTCTCCGCCGTATACAAGATAATTTCTGCCGTCATCATCAAAGAGCATGGATGCATCATGATACATTCCGTTTATTTCACTCTTTGTCCAGTTTCCGCTCTCAATATCACTTGTTTTGTAAATATAGGACTTGTTTGTTCCATAGCTTCCGAAAAAGACATAGAAGTTTCCATCGTGATACCTCAGTGAAGCTGCCCACGAGCCATGGGCATAGTCGTTCTCACCGTTTTCCAGATTCTGCTTCGGAGCGTCAGCCATTATGTCATATACATACGAGCATATCTCCCATGATACAAGATCCTTTGATTTCATCACAGGAACTCCGGGAGAAAAAAACATCGTAGTACTTACCATATAGTAAGTATCTCCGACTCTGATGATATCTGGATCAGGGACATCAGCCCAGATAACCGGATTGGCAGTCTGCCCGACGGCAGGCTGCGGTGCTGCAGTTACTTTCGGATGATCAGATTCAAGCGGTACAGACAGCCATGATGATATCATCAAAGCAGCTGCCGACATGACCGAGATCATCCTTTTCATTTTTTTAACTTTACACATATAAATACTTCCTTTCCTATTCAATTTCAAAATAAACTGAATATATTTTTCAAAGCTCTGTGTTGTTATATTAGCATATGCTTACTTAAAAGTTAACCCACAAATTAAATAATTAGTAGATATTTTGCATATATATTGTATCATATTCATGTTATTTTTATTAATCTATAACAACAGTTATAACATGATATATATTTACACTATTGATACAAATCTATATTAATAATATTTTCACTTAAATTGATCTGCAGAATAACACCTGTTTTTTTTACTACTGAAATTTTTCTTTTTGTAACTCTTCACATTTTCTTGACGTAATATTTTAATAATGGTATAATATTTAATACATTACAAAATATTATTTCATTTTTGTAAAAAACAAATAAAGGAAGATGAGAAATTTGAATAATCCCAATTCATTTATATCAAAAGAGGAAATTGAATGCTCCTCATGTGAAACAGGAGCTGTTACCACCGATGAAGTCATGGATTTTGACATCGTAGTAGTTGGTGCCGGAGCATCCGGTGTTCCTGCAGCAGGATGGGCTGCCGAGCTTGGAGCAAAAACTGCCCTGCTTCAGAAAGAGAGCACCGTTATTTCACAGGGAAACTGCGGCTCAGCCATAATAAAATCAAAGTCTACTCCCGGAGGTATCGCAAAATGGATACACCACACAAACAGCCTCTGCAACTGGCGCTCTGATACAAAGCAGCTCAGAGCCTACGCCGAATATTCAGAAGAAGCCATGATGTGGTTTTTGAACAGAGCCGGACTTACAAAGGAAACCGAGTACGGCGACGGAAGCAAAGTCGACGACAATGCCCGCATCAGCGAACTTTTAAACGACGGTAAACAGCTCTGTGCATTCAGAAGCACAAGCGGAGATTTTACAGGTGTCTGGAAAGACCGTCAGTCTGAATATGACTACGGTGATGACCATTGCTATTTCTTTGCACCTTGGGTAGGACCAAAGCCGTTAAACGTAGGAAACGCCATGAAAAACGTTGTTGATAACATTTCAGCATCAAACAGTAACCTGAAAGTCTTCTACTCAACTCCTGCAGTTCAGCTAATAACTGAAAACGGAAGAGTAACGGGCGTTATCGGAAAAGACAGCAATGGAAAATATATAAGATTCAACGCATCAAAAGCAGTGATCCTTGCATCCGGTGACTACACTAACAACGAAGCGATGGTCAAAAGATGGTGTCCGGATATAAAGGATTTTGACAAAAAACAGTTCCATAAAACCGGTGACGGACATATCCTTGCAATATCTGCAGGCGCCGTTATGGAAAACACCGGACACACAAAAATGATGCACGACTTTGACTCTGCACTTATGTTCGAAGAACCGTTTCTGTATCTCAACATGAACGGTGAGCGTTTTACAAACGAATATACAGGTTTCGTATACATGGGAAATATCTTAAGAGACCAGCCTTCCTATAACGGCAGCAACGTTGACAAAAATCATCCTGACGGGTCAAAGGGATGGTACTGCACAATATATGACAATGACTACATGTCATGGCCTGATGATGAATTTGTTGACGGAAAGGTACCACCTCAGGTAATGGAAAAATTCATCCCGGGATATGTCGAAAATCCTAAAGGCGTATTTCAGAATCTCATAGATCTTCACAGAGCAGATACTCTCGAAGAACTCGCTGACATGCTCGACATTCCTTATGATAAAATGAAAGAGTCCGTTGACAGATACAACGAGCTCTGTGCTAAAGGCTATGACGAGGATTTCGGGAAGCCTTCAAAATATCTTCACAAAATAGAAAAAGCTCCTTTCTGGGGAGCAAGAAAACACATCAGGGTTTCATCTGAGGTCTCAGGTGTAAATGTCAACGAAAACGCACAGGCATTAGACTCAAACGGAAAACCTATTGAAGGACTGTACTGTGTCGGAAATCTCGGAGGAAATTTCTACGGCGGTGCTGATTATCCGTTCCACCAGACAGGTCTTTCTCTCGGAAAATGCTACACATTCGGAATGATTGCTGCAAAGCATGCGCTTGGAAAGCTGTGATATTTTATCGTAAATCATATTGGATTTTACATTTTTTTTAATAACTGATCATCAGTATAACAATAATTAAAGGCAGATGCCATCTAAGTAAACAGATGGCATCTGCCTTATTTACATATTGTTTCAAAGCTCTTGTCGTTATGTAAACATCGTTCTGGTCGGATATCAGGATGTGACTGATATTCGGAAATACAAGTTTAATAGACCTTTACATCCATTACCTGTGAAAAAAATCAGAAATCTCTGACACACAGATAATCGAGGAAATCATGGAGCGTTTCTTTGGATTCATCGCTTATGCACATTTCGTTAATTATTATATCTGCCTCATCTGCATATTTTTTGCAAAGTGCCTTTGAATAATCAAGGCTTCCTGCATCTGTAAACATTTTGCGAACTTTTTCAAGTTCTGCATCTGTTCCTTTTCCTGTTCCGTAAACAGCGGAAAACTCTTTTTTCATATTTTCATCAGCGTAAGCCATAAAATGTGAATACAAAACAGTTTTCTTTCCTTCATTCATATCGGAGAGATTTGATTTTCCGATAGTTTCCTTAGTACCAAAAATTCCAATGATATCATCAACTATCTGGAATGCAGTTCCCATGGCTGTTCCTATTTTTTCGATATCTGAAAGAAGCTTTTCATCAGCTCCGCCAAGAATGGCTCCAAGCTGCATCGGTCCTGTCATGGTATACCATGCAGTTTTGAGTCTGTACATGTTTAATATGTCTTCTTCACAGAAATCATCAGTTTCACTCAGCTCAACGTCCTTGATTTCCCCTGCTATGGTAAGCTCTATCATATGAGAAAGATGTCTTACTGCTTTTATAACAAGCAAAGGTTCAAAATCTGATCCTGCACAAACATCAGCAGCCGCCATAAATCCAAAATCTCCGACACAGATCGCCTTTGCCTCACCTACTGTCTTATGAAGACACGGCTTTCCTCTTCTTGTGTCACTCGCATCGATTATATCATCGTGGATGAGTATTGCTGACTGAAAAATCTCAAACGCAAGCGAAGGCATCAGTATCCTGCTGTCGTACTTTCCTGTTGTCATCTCATATCCGAAGCTTACAAGAAACGGTCTTATCCTTTTTCCGTCCTGTGTAAATTTTCTGAACTCTTCAAGATAGGAAAGCATCTGTTTCCTGCAGTCTTCACCTGAAATGATCTCCAAAAATTTTCCTGAATCAACTATCTTATCTATCTCAGCCTTAAAAGAGGCAAGCTTTTGTTTTATTTTTTCAGAACCCATATCCATTCCTCCGTAAAATATAAATAGCGTTTTTATTATAACATTTTATACGGAAATATTCAACTGCGTATTTTTCATTTTTTTCATTCAAAGCTCTGCTTTTAACAATCATAGGCGGAGGATATCCTCTGTTGTAATAACGTCATTATAACGTCATAATAAAAACCTTGAAACATTCTTTTGTATATGTTATTATAAAAACGTATGATTTGATTTTACGAAAAGAGGAATATATTTATATGAAAATACTGATCTCAATTGATTCGTTCAAAGGAAGCCTTTCTTCCATGGAGGCAGGAAATGCCGCAGCTGCAGGATTTTCAAAAGCACTTCCGGACGCACAGATCGCCGTTCGTCCGCTTGCAGACGGAGGTGAGGGCACTGTTGATGCTCTTGTAAACGGAATGGGAGGTTCATTAAGGACAATACCTGTGTGTGATCCTCTCGGAAGACAGATCCAGGCAACCTATGGAATAATGCCTGATAAGACCGCAATAATCGAAATGGCTGCTGCTTCAGGAATAACACTTTTAAAGCAGGAAGAAAGAGATCCGATGAGAACTACCACCTTCGGAACCGGAATGATGATAAAGGACGCAATGGATCTCGGATGCAGAAAATTTATCATAGGCATAGGCGGAAGTGCTACAAATGACGGAGGTATAGGATGTCTTCAGGCTCTCGGATACAATATGCTCGATGCCGAGGGAAAACAGGTACCTTTTGGTGCGCAGGGATGTGCAGAGCTCTTCAGGATAGATGCATCCTATGCAGATCCTCATCTGTCAGAATGCAGCTTCTACGTAGCATGTGATGTAAAAAATCCGCTTTGCGGAGATGACGGATGCAGCATGGTTTTTTCAAAACAAAAAGGTGCTGATACAGAAACAGCGATGAGAATGGACATTTTTATGAAAAAATATGCTCATGTAACAAAAGAGTTTAACCCTGATGCTGACCCGGATGCTCCCGGTGCCGGAGCTGCCGGCGGACTCGGCTTTGCATTGGTATCATACCTGAACGCAGCGCTTTGTCCGGGTGCTGATCTTATCATAAGCGCTGTCGGAACAGAAAAGCTTATAAGCGGAGCAGATATAGTAATAACCGGTGAAGGATGTCTTGACGAACAGACCGTCATGGGTAAAGCACCGATAACACTTGCAAGAACAGCAAAAAAGTATCATAAACCTGTCATCGCCTTCTCAGGGATCACAGGAAAAAATGCAGAGCTCTGCAATTCAAACGGAATAGATGCATTCTTCCCTGTTCTAAGAGATCTCATGACACCTGATGAAGCAATGGACAAAAAGAATGCTGCTGAAAATCTTACTGCAGCAGCATTTCAGGTGGGACTGCTTATCAAAGCGACAGGACGATCCAGATAAAACTGATAAACAAGAAAACGACAGGCAGACGGTCACCACTCCGTCTGCCTGTCGTTTTTATTCAAGAGTAAATATTAATGATTTGTCAGTTTTTATGCGGGGATAAGGTCTCTTTCTGCAACGATCTCCACTGACCGCTGCTTTTTGCCCTCATTATTTGTATAAGAAACCTCGACAACGTATTTGAACTCACCGAACATACGTTTAACTTCACTTACCTTATAGGTCATTCCGTCATCATTTTTGATCATTTTTACCTGTGTTCCGATAGTGTACTTAGGAGCTGTTGTTTTCTGTTCGTTATAATCGTTTTTATACATGATCTGTTCCCCCTTTGTAAAATTAAGAATACAATTTTATTTTTGTAAATTGTGTTCTTTTCTATGATTTAATTATAGCATATTTTAAGCATATTGTCAAGTATATTATAAATATTTTTAGATTTATTCGTGATTTTGAACTAAAACTGTTTTGATTTTTTACATTTCACCTATTGAAAAAAGGCAATATTATACCGAATAAAATAGAAAACGCTCTGACAAAATGTCAGAGCGTTTTCCATGCCTTAATATATAACGATATATGAATGAATGTCAGTTTTTAGGTCCAAGCTTTGTTACTCTTGCATCTTTGCAGACATACTGCTTGAAGTACGGAAGATCTGCAATATCAACCAAACCGTTTCCGTCAACGTCAGCTGCCTTCATCTGCGTAGTATTGAAACTTGCGGAATCCATAAGATACAGTGAAAGATATGTAAGGTCTGTCAGATCGGCAACTCCGTCTCCGTTTATATCACCATATATGATCTCAGCTTCTGATGTTGCAGGAACTCTTGCTGCATCTCCGTCCATTGATGCATATGTTCCGTTTGACTGGGAATCAGATCTTTCGGTATTTCCATTTTCATTATTATCATCAGCTATACCTGAAGTGATCTTTTCATCTTTTTCCGATATTTCTTCCGGCTGTCCGGTTACATCAGGTACTTCAGTAACAACGGGCTGGGTCTCTTTTTTTGTTTCACCAGTTGTTTCTTCAGGCATTGTAACTTCAGTCTGTGTCGTTTCCTCAACCATTTCAAAATATACTTCCTGTATATCATTTTTAATTACATTGAGTTTTCCTTCACCGGAGTCGTTTATAACGAAAACATTTGCATCTTTAACACTTTTTGCATCCGGTTCTATACTGCCGAGTGCTTTGATGAATGATACTGCATCAACTGAATTTTTCTTTACAGGACCTGCTTTTCTTATACAGTAAATATACTTTGTATTTGTTATAGTTTCGAAACAATGAACGTCATATTTTTCTCCGTTTACTGTTATGGTGCCTTTTAATTTACCTAATGAGAGGATATCGTAGGCTTCAGGAGTATAGTAATCAAGAAGAAAATACTCATCCAAACCGCTGCCATGGCAGAAAACTCCGGCATAGGTTTTACCTTTATCTTCATCATCAGCTTCGAACTCATAGTCCATCAGAACTGAATCAGGAGCTGTGTTAAATTCCTTTCCGCAGTATCCAAAATATTCTGTATTGGTTTTCCAGATACTTTCAAATGTTCCGTTGCCGAAATATTCAAGTGAACCCTCTGCATCAGTCAGCCAAAGATTTCCATTATAACCATCTTTAAAATATACCCTATTATCTGTAAGATCAGTAAGTTTGGTTATTTCGGTATCGGGTACTATTATATCACGTTCGTCATATACTATATTTGACGGATCAAGGTTACTGCAGTAAGTAAATATTTCTTCAGGATTTGTCACTGACTCAGGAAGGCAGACACCGCCGAAATATGATGCACAGAATGCATCGCGTTCAATTTCTTTCACAGTATCAGGGATATAAACGATCTCATTGCTGCTTCCTGCATATGAAAATGCATACTTTCCTATTTTTGTTATAAAATCAGGAAATTCCGGATTATAAACTGATTCAAACATTGCGTTGGCTGCTATTGCTGTTACGGACAGACCATCAATTTCAGGTTTTATTTTTTTCAGGTCAAATGTTGTCAGAACTTCTGCATGATCATCATATTTTCTGTAAATAGTGCCTGAAGATTCATCATAAACAAACGGATCACTGATTTTTTTGAGTCTTTCAGTACCCTTTATATTATGATTTTGCATATTGAACGGATCTGCAAATACAAGACTGTCAGTAAATTCGAAGCTCTTAAGCTTATCATCTGCAAAGAAACATCCCATGGCAATAGTTTCAACGCCATCCTCAACTACAACATCTTCAAGATAATAACAGTGATTGAAGCAGCATCCAAGGTCTTTAATACTTCCCGGGATCGTAACGCTCTTTAATCCTGTTCCTGCAAATGCGCCGAGTCCTATTTCAGTAACACTGTCAGGAATAATTATTTCTGTAAGCTCCTGATTATTTGAAAATGCTTCATATCCTATAAACTCAACAGTATTCGGAATAGTTACCGAACTCAAATCCTTTCCGGAAAATGCACGGTTTTCGACAGCGGTAACAGTATATTCCTTTCCGTCGAAGGATACGCTTCCCGGAATATCAACTTTCACAGAATCTTCATCTTCATCCAAAACAGGTTCATCAAATGATATCAGTGAACATGTAGTCCCATCATCGTTTATTCTGAATACAAAGCTGTCTGCTGAAAACTCTTTTACGGTTTCTGTATCTTCACCTGCAGCGAAAGCAGGAACTGATGCAGTGCCGAAATCAACAATAGCAGGAGCAGCTGTCATGTTAAAAGCGAGAACCAAAGCAAGGATCGATCTGATCGTTTTTTTCATAATTAATTCCTCCATTAATAAAATAAATATCAAAACTTTATTTAATGTTTAAAGAAATCCAGTCTTTCTTTTATCCTTCTGCTTATAATACTTTTTTATATACAAAAAAGCTACAAAAAATTATAGGTTTTTTTTAATATTTCTTATTTATTTTTTAAAGTCTTTCGCAACTTTTTTTCCTTGATGACAAGAAATAATACACATATAATAAAATTATTACTGAACAAAAATAATTTTATGATTTTTTTGTCAAAAGTTCTGATTTTTTCATTCATATCTTCAAAGCTCTGCTTTTAACAAGCAGAGGCGATTCGCAGAATCGGATCTCGGTTAGTCCGGGATTGTACTCCCGCCGGGCGGGGAGG
>JAZUJY010000200.1:0-2595 GCA_045643005.1 Oscillospiraceae bacterium
GTCCAAGCCGAAAATATGCGATAACTCTGTTAGTCCTTCCTCAACAAATACATAATCGCCATTCAATACATCTAACAGTTGTCTCCATGTGCAGCCTTCCTTTAAAAATGGAGTCCACACACTTTCTGACGGTTCAGGTATGTCATCACCAAAATAGTCATCAGCTCGTCCCATAATAAGAGAATCTTTCTTGTTTCCACTTTCATCGTATAAATCCAGTGATGCACAATCGCTGTCAATAACAGTTGTATTGATACATACTGTTTTGAGCATCTTCGCTATTCTGCCGGTATCAGCTTGAGAAAACTGATTTCCTTGCTCATAAGCTTCAGAAGTAATAGCTACCCATTTACAGTTATCAGTAAATCTCATAATATAAGAAATTTCGCATTCATCACTGTTACTTGGAATATAACCTGTTTTCTTCATTTTCTTACAGAATAAATCAATAAACTTATCACGATCAAGCTGCTTTGGATTATATATCTGTGTTGATGTAAAAAAATTCCCCATTTTATTCTCCTCCTTATATAATTTGATTTTTGAATGCTGTTATAAATTAAATTATCCAAACATTCATGAATTATTATAATTCATTTATATGATTACTGTCAATCAAATTTAACATATAATTCATTTCCCTTTAATTTGGGATTCTTTTTTCTTATATCATTTTGTACCTTAATATGAATTGTATTATAAGGCAAACCATCAATAGTATTTAAAACATAAAAATTATTTTCATTACGTGAGTTTGACGAGTTAGTAAGAGCTTCAACTCCACATTCAAAGTTAGAAGAGGCTTCATTCAAAGCAGCCGCCAAAAGATCGTCAGACATGTCAGCAAATACCACCATATTTGGTGATAAGATATTAGAGCAAATAAAGCCCAAAACAGTCATCAAAGTAATTAGTCTTTTTAGTAAATTATTCTTTTTCACAATCATTATCCTTTCTTTGAGAGTACGCCAAGTTCTTCCAGCACTTTCAGATTATCATCTTTTGTTTCCTCTGCTGTTCTGATATAGTCGTCATATGCCTCTCCACCTATTTCTAAAGAAGCAAAATATTTTATCACCCTGTCAGAATCCTTAATGGCTTTTTCTTTCAAAATTTCAAGTAATCCAGGATTATTTGCGTGAACAGTTTCTAACATCTTTATCTTTTCAGGCAGTTTATCTTTTAATTCCATAATTAAATTATCAATTTTTCCTAATAAAATAGTTGCATCATCTTTAAGTCCTGTTATTTCACCTGCTTGATATATATCTTCAAGTGTTTTAAGCTTTTGAAGGAACTCAAGTACAAACGGCATATGTTCCTGCCTGCTTTTTTCTAATGCATTCAGCATTTCATCTGTTTGACCTTTTTTATAGAAAAAAGAACATTCTTCATAAAATTCGTTAAATCCATCCAGAAACAAATAAAATCTTCTGAATAATTCAGCTGATGATATCATCCAGCGTTGATTGTCAATTATTGTTGGATTCTTGTCAAAATTAATCAAATGATTTGAAAGTAAGCTTATTCCTATGTAAATTGAAACTCCCTCTTCATTCGGATCAAAGTTTAATGATTTCTCTTTTGAAAAAGAAACCGCCTGAATAATTCCTTCACCAACTACTCTCAAATAATATGGATATTTGCTTTTGATAAGTTTAAATCCCATAGGTTCAAGAAGTTTACCGAATATTTGCTTGAATGCAGCATTGAGAGAAATTGTCTTTACATTTTTAGCCTCAGCTTTTTTGAAATTAAGAAATACAGTGTGCATGTTTTCATCTGCATTTTCTGCACAGAATAAAATGTTTTCACAGTCCATTCCGATAACAGACGCAAACTTTGATAAACAATCCTCAACGAAAGCATAGCTGCTACTTACCTTGAAAATCTCACAAAGCTTCTCCCATAAACTGCTCTCAGCTAAAAACGGCTTCCATGTACACTCTGACGGTTCAGGTATGTCATCACCAAAATAGTCATCAGCTCGTCCCATAATAAGAGAATCTTTCTTGTTTCCACTTTCATCGTATAAATCCAGTGATGCACAATCGCTGTCAATAACAGTTGTGTTAATGCATACGGTCTTGAGCATCTTCGCTATTCTGCCAGTATCAGATTGAGAAAACTGATTTCCTTGTTCATAAGCTTCGGAAGTAATAGCTACCCATTTACAGTTATCATCAAATCTCAAAATGTAAGAAATTTCGCTCTCATCACTGTTACTGGTAACATAGCCATTCTTCTTCATTTCTTCACAGAAGAAGTTGATAAAATGCTCTCGATCAAGCAGATTTGGATTATACATCTGTGTTGATGTAAAAAAATTCCCCATTTTATTCTCATCCTTATATAATTTGATTTTTGAATGCTGTTATAAATTAAATTATCAAAACATTCTTGAATTATTATAATTCATTTATATGATTACTGTCAAGCATTTACCCAATAATTAAGTTAAAATCTATAGTTATACTAAAATTATACAACGAATGCTTCCTTTTTAGCAACATTGACATAACGTTATCATTATATTCAAAAAAACCGCCTTATCTCTGTATCACAATGATAAGGCGGTTTTAATAGCAGATATAT
>JAZUJY010000201.1:0-1917 GCA_045643005.1 Oscillospiraceae bacterium
AGTTGTGTTCAAAGCTCTGCTTTTAACAAGCAGAGGCGATTCGCAGAATCGGTTCCCGCTCAGTCGGAGATTGTACTCCGACTGTTTGGTCAGATAGAACCCGCCGCCTGCAGAGGCGGGGGATATCCTCTGTGTTGTTATTTTTGATATTTACTTTTATTTAACAGACATCCATATTTCAGAAAGAAAGTTTTCATATATACTTTGTAATAATTCTTTAAACAATTTAATACAAATTATACTAAAAATAAATTATATGTTATTTTTTATTGACATTATTCGTCATATGTGATAATATGATATACATAAAAACAACACTACAAACGATTGAACCCAACCAAAAGATAAACGGAGGTAATAAATATGAGATCATTAAAAAAAAGAATGGCTGCAGGAGCACTGGCAGTTTCAATGTTAAACTGCGGTATTGCATCACCAAACACTATGGAGTTTATTAAGAGCATAACTGTAAATGCTGATTCAGAACAAAGTGATTTTGTTATTGAAGACGGAGTCCTTAAACAATATAACGGTTCAGGCGGAGACGTTACTATACCTGACGGAGTTAAAATTATCGATGAACATGTCTTTGAAGAAATGGAAAATCTGACAAGTGTCAGCATTCCTGACAGTGTAACTGAAATTGAGCCATTTGCTTTTTATAACTGTTCAAATCTTTCATCTGTATCACTTTCACAAAATCTTGAAGTTATATCGGATTTCTGTTTCTCAGGATGCAGTTCATTAAAGGAAATAAATCTGCCTGATACATTAAAACTTATAGAAAGCGGTGCTTTTAAAAAATGCTCCGGTCTGAAAGAAATATCAATTCCTTTTGGAATTCAGGGAATAAAATGTAATTGTTTTACCGACTGCTCTTCATTAACTGATATCACTCTTCCTCAAAGCGTTATAAGTATAGATGGATATGCTTTTGCTAATTGTTCTTCATTAGTTGAAATCACACTTCCGGAAAACTTGAAAAGAATAGAGGCAGCTGCTTTTGAATGCTGTTCTTCAATTAAACAGATCTGTATTCCGGAAGGAGTAACTTATATTGGTGAATATGCATTTTGCGATGAAGATTCTTTAGAAAGCATCACTATTCCTGAAGGGGTAACTCATATTGGTGAATATGCATTTTGCAATGATAATTCTTTAAAAAGCGTCACCATTTCTGAAGGAGTAACTCATATTGGTGAATTTGCTTTTTATTCTTGCAGCAAATTATCAGAAGTTAATCTTCCGGACAGCGTTTCCTATATAGGCGAAGCTGCTTTTGATTTTTGTGAAAATCTGAAAAGCATTTCTACTTCTGAAAATGTTGATACAGAAAGCTATGCCGGATCTTACGCCGAACGGTATAATACTACTTTTAAAGAAACAAGTGAAACAGAATCATCTGATGGATTTAAGTACGGTGACATCGACGGGAACGGAACCGTTGAGCTTACCGACATTACTCTGTTAAGTGTTTTCCTCATGTATGGAGATCCTTCGATCATGAAAAATCCGGAAGCTGCTGATGTTGACAAAAACGGCGTTACAGACATAGCAGATCTTGCACGTTTAAAACAGTATATTGTAAATGATCCGAATGTAACAGTACTGTAAATCCAAAACACTTATTATTATTTAATCAAAAAAATAGGGGCTGTTAAGAAACTCCCCATCAAAATGGTAATGGGCATCTCAATGAGATGCCCATTACTATTTATAAAAAATTAGCTGCACCACTTGTGTGCAGCTAATTTTTTGTGATATAATCAAGTTGCAAAATCATGAAAATCACTGAGACTAATTATACACCAATCCAGCTGAAATTACCAGTGGATTACGAAAAAATTATTGATATTACTGATCCAGTGTATTCTTTCATGGAAGTTATGAATCATATTGACCTAAACAGATATATTG
>JAZUJY010000202.1:0-2482 GCA_045643005.1 Oscillospiraceae bacterium
GACTGTATAGTTGATTACACGTTCAAAAAAGCCAAAATCAGACACAAAATACGTTTTATAAAGCTTACTCTTGAGTCAGGTAATGAAGAATATCTCGTAACCAATATATACGATCAATCTTTTACTGTATCTGATTTTAAAGAGCTATATCATCTTCGCTGGGAAATTGAAACGAATTATGATAATGTAAAAAACAAACTTGAAGTTGAGAATTTTTCCGGAGTAACTCCTGATTGTATTAAGCAGGAGTTTTATGCTACCATACTTCTGAAAAATCAATATATCTAAATCAATAAAGTCTGCACAATATATTTATATTATGCAGACTCTATATAATCAACAATTAATGTCTTATAGAAAAAAATGCATATTGTACACTAAACCTGAAATTTGTGGAAATATCTAAAATGAAATAGTAATTATTGTTTTTTATAATTCTTTTTAATTTTTAATAATGCTAATAAAAATAAAAAAGCGAAAAGTAATATACTCATCCATTTTAATGAATCAAAAAAATGATTAATAACAATTATTAGTATAACATCAATAATACCTAGAAAATTTAAAACACTTTTTTTCATTTTAAACACTCCTTTTATTAACTATTAATAATAAACGACAAATTTAACATATGTGAAATTTGCAATTTATATTTTGATACTTTGATTCGTTCAAAGTTCACACTGTGACTTCATAAATTTTCTTATCTTCTATCCCTGGTACATCTTCATTTTTCACATCTGAAATATAACCTGCAGTGTATTCCTTGTTTTTCAGGAATGAGAAACTAACAAGATAACCTTTTTTCTGCTCCCTGCTTTCAAGATATCCGTTAAGCTGCTTTATTCCGTCCTTTCGGTACTGGTCTCCTCGCCAGATTTTCAGTTCGATTATGAACTCCTCATCGAGATAGGTTACTACTATATCCATTCGCGAATTTGAACGCGTCTGTGGTTCTACATAGTAAAATCCTGTTCCGTTGATTATCGGCTTAAGGAAGCACAGAAACAGCAGTCGTCCCTGACTTTCTATAAAACGCTCATCTTCTTCACGGTATTCCGATTTCATAAATGCCTGAAAACGGTCTAGTACATGAATCATATCAAGATGTCCGTCTTCTTTTATGAACTGGTTTTTCTCTGCAGTACTGTGCCAGTTTCTCTGCATTCTGACTGACATGAAATAGTCATACAGCGCTATTTCAAATATTATATTTGATACTGCGGTTTTCCCGTCTTTTTCACAGAGTATTCCAAATATGCTGCCAAGTGAAATATCGGGATTTAAGATGTTGAACATTACACTGTTCTGTGTAAACAGTATCTGTATTATAATCTCCCTGAGACCTTCATACTGCTCTATGTTTTTTACCATATCATCCATAAGCGGCGTACGAATCTTAAGAAAGGCTTTCTGCGCCTTTTTTATTCCTTCACTGTTCCAGCTCCGTTCTCCCCGTTCCTCTATCCATTTGCATATCCAGCTCACAAGATACGGATATCCGCTGGTATAATGATACAGCTCCTCACTTACTGCTTTTATATCCATCCCTGTATGATAATCTTTTTCATAGTCTTCAAGCATTGTTGCTATCTCTTCAGAATGGAAGCTCATGTCAACATTAAAATCAACTGCTATGTTCCACGGACTGTTGTATTTTCTTTCTTCATCAGGACGAAGCTTCAGTTTCAGATTCTTAACATCATAGACTCCGGCAAGTATAACACTTTTGAACGTATAATCTTCCCCTTCATTTCTTGAAAGATATTTGTCACGAAGCATCCCCAGAAAATTAAGAAACACCTGATTGTCTGAGCATTTGTCCATCTCATCTATCATAAGAACTGTCTCGTATTTTTCGCATAGTTCCGTTATTTTTCTGCTTAAATACTTAAACGGTTTTTCTTCATTAAAATCAGATATGTCATTCCATTTGTCCGCATCCGCTTTTTCTATTTTTGTAAACCTGAAGTAGTCTGAGCACAACTCGATAAATGTTCCTACAAATGCGGCATTTGTATTGAACGGTTCATCCCCTATACCCTCAAAGCTTATGGATATGACCTGCATTCTGCTTTTCAGTGTTCGTTTAAGCTGTGATATTGTCGTTGTCTTTCCGTACTGTCTCGAACGGTTGATTGTAAAGTATTTTCCTTTATCTATCAGTTGAATAATATGTTCTGTTTTAGAACTGGTATCAACCATATAATGCATTTCCGGTATGCATGTTCCTTCTGTGTTAAATTCCTTCATTGCTACCCTCCGTTCCGTTTTTACAGTTACATATCACTATTCAGTATAACATAAATCTGCTGTGTTTTCAATAACTAATTGACTTGTCTTGCAGTCTCTTCCACCCTGCTGGCCTTATATCAGATTTCTGTTCGTGGTCGTGAAAGAATCGCTACACCACTTCCTCTGTCCCAGCCTCACGACTTTCGACTTGTGGTTCGCTACACTTGGCGGTAAATACCTGTGGTCG
>JAZUJY010000203.1:0-68402 GCA_045643005.1 Oscillospiraceae bacterium
GATATCATAGCCTGTTACGAGGGTATTTGTCGGGTAGAAGTACTTGAGATCCTCTGTATTCTCCGGCCAGCCGAGTGTTGAGAACGGCCAGAGTGCAGAGCTGAACCATGTATCAAGCGTATCGGGATCCTGACGCATCGGCTTGCCGCACTTAGGACATACTGCGCCGTCTTCCTTTGTTACCACCATTTCGCCGCACTCATCACAGTAGAATGCAGGTATCTGATGTCCCCACCATATCTGACGGGAAATGCACCAGTCACGGATATTTTCAAGCCAGTGGAAGTATATCTTGTCAAAACGCTCAGGAACGAACTTTGTATCGCCGTTCTTTACTGCATCAATTGCAGGCTGTGCAAGAGGCTTCATCTTTACAAACCACTGTGTTGATACCTTCGGCTCAACTGTTGTTCCGCAGCGATAGCAGGTACCTACATTGTGGCTGTATTCCTCTATCTTTACAAGTGCGCCCTCTGCTTCAAGGTCAGCAACGATAGCCTTTCTTGCCTCATATCTGTCCATGCCTGCATACTTCGGATAATCATCAACGATCTTTGCGTCATCTGTCATAACGTTGATAACAGGAAGATCATGTCTCAGACCTACTTCAAAGTCGTTAGGGTCATGAGCAGGTGTTATCTTTACTACACCAGTACCAAAATCCATCTCAACATAATCATCAGCAACGATCGGGATCTCTCTGTGAACAAGCGGAAGGATGACCTTTTTGCCTACAAGATCCTTGTATCTGTCGTCGTTCGGATTTACTGCAACTGCTGTATCACCGAGGAGTGTTTCAGGTCTTGTAGTTGCAAGTTCAAGGTATCCGGAACCGTCAGTGAGTTTGTATCTGAGGTGCCAGAAATGACCTGCCTGATCCTCATATTCAACCTCAGCATCGGAAATTGATGTCTTACATTTAGGACACCAGTTGATGATCCTTTCGCCTCTGTAGATAAGACCCTTATCATACAGCTTTACAAATACTTCTTTAACTGCCTTGTTGCAGCCTTCGTCCATTGTAAAGCGTTCTCTTGACCAGTCGCATGATGAACCGAGTTTTTTGAGCTGTTCAACTATACGTCCGCCGTACTGTTCTTTCCATTTCCATGCACGTTCCATGAATCCGTCTCTGCCGATGTCTTCTTTGGAAACGCCTTCTTTTCTCATAGCTTCAACGATCTTTGCTTCTGTTGCAATTGAAGCATGGTCTGTACCCGGAAGCCAGAGTGTTGCATAGCCGGACATTCTTTTGTATCTGATAAGGATGTCCTGGAGGGTTTCGTCGAGTGCATGACCCATGTGAAGCTGTCCGGTTATGTTCGGAGGCGGGATAACGATGGTGTAAGGTTTCTTGGTTTTATCCACTTCAGCTCTGAAGCATTTGTTATCGTTCCAGTATTTGTAGATTCTGTCTTCAAAGCTGCCGGGGTCATAAACTTTTTCAAGTTCTTTTTTCATAAATGAGATCATTCCTTTTTTATTACTAGTTTGATGAAATTGGGAAGGGATTGCAGGGCTTTGCGGTCGCCCTGCACCTTCGCATCGCTATGTTTTGTTTGATGATATCAGGAGGGGATTGCAGGGCTTTGCGGTCGCCCTGCACCTTCGCATTGCTATGTTTTGTTTGATGATATCGGGAAGGGGTTGCAGGGCTTTGCGGTCGCCCTGCACCTTCGCATGCTATGTTTTGTGATGATATCGGGAAGGGGTTGCAGGGCTTTGCGGTCGCCCTGCACCTTCGCATCGCTATGTTTTGTTTGATGATATCGGGAAGGGGTTGCAGGGCTTTGCGGTTGCCCTGTGCCTTCGCTTTTTATTCGGAGATTCTGCGGGCTTCGACGTAGTATTTTTTGTCCCATGCATGACCCATGGAGAAGGTTTTTCTTGGGAGGGCGCCGTCGAGGATCACTGTTGGGAAGAGTTCGGATTTTTCCATGTCAGGGAGGATAAAGCCTATTGAGCCTTCTTCGCAGGAAAGTTTTTCTACGACGTCAAGTCCGTGGATATAGTCGATCTTTCCGCCCCAGGTCTGGACATAGCTGTCGAGGAAATTCTGGAGGCTGCCGACTGTTATCTTGCTTGTTTTGTTTTTAATGCCGACCTTCTTCTTTTCTCCGTTTAATACATATTCGAAAATCTGATCGCACTTGTCAAGATCTTCTGTTATACCGAGCTTCGTGTTCATGTCTGCGAGAAGATCTGCAGGATCGATACCTGTAACGATCCTGTGAATAGCTTCAAATCTGAGTGCGGGTGAATGAAGGTTTACGATCTCGACAAGAGCGTATCTTGCAGGATGCTTCTTCATGTTTTTATCAGGATTCTGTTTCTTAAGTTCTTCGAAGTATTCCTTGGCTGTTGCAAGCGAATGGTTTCCGTCACCCATTGCAAATACAAGAGGTTTTTTGAAGTTTACGCTGTATTTTTTATTAAAGGCATCAATTTTTTCAAGTGCTGCAATTGCGTCTTCAACACATTTCTGCTCATCCTTGCCTAAAAGCCATCCCTTTATGGAACCGCCTTTCTGCATAAGATTGAAATCATATACCTTTTCAAGTGATGATTTTTTCTTTTCTAAAGGCTCTATAACTTTCTTTTCAGTATCATCAATAAGTATCATGATATGAGGAAGTTCAAGGTCTGCGCCGCGTCTTACTGCAAGTCTCGGAGGGATCCTTTCTACAACCGTTGACTCAGTTGCTCTTACAGGTGAAATTGAGCCCTTCTGATAGTCATAGTCTTCAAGGTCAATAGCACCAACTATGCCTGCTCTGACTGATCCATCATCCTGTGTTCTTTCTACATAGATCATTGCGTTCTTGTAAACGGTAAACATGTCTTCATCAATACTTTTTTTCATCGCATCGTGGATCTTGTCGATACGGTCTGAAACATTTTCTTCCCCAAGATAAAGTTCAGGTAAAATGAAATTGAGAGCTGAAGGCGCGCCGGCTGTGATCTCTTCGGTTTTTTTCCAGTATTCCGGTTCACTTGTGTACTGGTCACAGGCTACTACCGCCCATTTCTCCATGTCTGCATTTTTTGGAAGCAGGATGTCTGCGTTTTTAAAAGTTGCCATGATTAATAATTCCTTTCATAATAAAATAATTTTTCTCGATATCCTTGAATTTGCCGGTATTTAGAAAAAACATAAGGGTTTCGGTGCATTGCCTGCGCTGTGCACCTCGAACATTTTTGTTTTCATTTTTAAAACATTCTGATGTGATCAGCTGAAGAACACATATTCCGATTCAGGAGCTTCTGCTTTCTGAATTGACTTTACATAAAATACAGGAGATGGTTCATCCATTCCTTTTGGCTGACATACCTGAACACCCGCAGTTACAGTTACCCATTCGTCAACCTTGACATCAGCACGACCTTCTGTAATACACAAAAGCTTGAGATAAGCCATATCATTTGCACAGCAGGTCATGGCATAACGTCCTGTAAGAAAAGAATTATCAGGATACCCCTTAGGTCTTGCGACCTTTCCTTTGAACTGAACTGTTTTGCCATCGTAATTCTGAGGATTGTCAAAAATATCGATAAACCACAGTCCGTAGTCAATATCTTCTATTTTTATAACAGGTGCATTTATATCAAACGGAAGCTCGTCAAGACTTTCGTCTGCGTTTCCGTTTTTATCTATAAACAGCAGTGAAGCTTCAGGATTTATGGCTTTGACAAGTCCTCTGAGCTGAAGCTTGCTTGTGTTTTCATCACATCTGTTAAACACAACTGTTGAAGCATACTTTATCTGTTCTGACATTACAGCATACATGTTTTTTATCTGATTCTGGAAAATCTGAGCATTTGCTATTGCCGAGACCTCAACAAGCTCCCAGTTTTCCGGCCAGTCAAAAGACATGATCTCATCTACGCTTGCCATACAGTTGTGCTCAATAATGATCGCTGTCGGTGTATGATTTATTTCAATGTCCTCAAGAAACTCTTCGTTAAAGTCCTCTTTTTTTTCCACCATAAAAAGTTCTACGTTTTTGTCAAGATGGTCAAATTCAGTGAATCCGTCCTCGCAAACGATCAGTGCAATTTTCGGCTGTTCTCTGAAATAATCCTGTACAAGCCAGTTTTTTATCATTGTGGTCTTTCCGCTTTCAACAAAACCGGTAAAGAGGAACACAGGGGTGGTGTTATTTTCATCCATTATCGGAGATCACTTCCTTATTATTTTTTAAAAAGTGCTTCAAGCTCAGTTTCATTAAGATTTGTGCCTATAACAACAAGACGGCCGGTTACATCAGCATTGCCGAAACGAACATTTGATTCATCCGGAACATAGTCAAAGTGGATCCATCTTCCGTCCCTGGACATTACTATTCCTTTTGATCTTAAGATCGTACCGTATTTTTCGGAATCTGAAAGCTTTACAAGTATTTCCTTAACTTCTTCTTCAGTAAACTTCTTTACTGTTTCACTGCCCCAGCTTGTAAACACTTCATCAGCATGGTGATGATGGTGTCCGCATGAGCATTCACCGTCATGGTGATGATGATGTTCGTGGTCGTCGTCATCATCGTCATCGTGGTGATGGTGGTGACAGCAATGATCATCATCGTCGTCATCATCGTCATCATGGTGATGGTGGTGACAGCAGTGATCATCATCATCGTCGTCATCATGGTGATGGTGGTGACAGCAATGATCATCGTCGTCGTCATCATCGTCATCATGGTGATGGTGGTGACAGCAATGATCATCATCGTCGTCGTCATCATGGTGATGGTGGTGACAGCAATGATCATCGTCGTCATCATCGTCATCCGGAATATCAATGTATTCGTCATCGAATTCAAGTTCAAATCCGCTCTCCATAACATCAAGGATCTGCTTTCCTGTGATCTCATCCCAGTCAGTAGTGATAATAAGAGCATTCGGATTGATCTCATTAAGTGCGTCAGTACACTTCTCAAGCTCTTCTTCTCCGATATCTTTTGTACGGCTTAAAATAACTGCACCTGCACTCTTTATCTGGTCAATGAAAAACTCACCGAACAGCTTGAGATATTTTGCATATTTCTTTACATCTACTACAGAAATATATGAATTGAGGAAAATAGGCGTGTCTTCACATACTCCTTCAACTGCTTTTATTACATCAGAAAGCTTTCCTACACCTGAAGGCTCGATTATAATACGATCCGGTGCATATTCTGAAACGACCTGTCTGAGAGATTCACCGAAATCTCCAACAAGTGAACAGCATATACAGCCTGAATTCATTTCTGTGATCTGAACACCTGCTTCCTTTAAAAAGCCGCCGTCAATGCTTATTTCGCCAAATTCATTTTCAATAAGAACTACCTTTTCACCCTGATAAGCCTCAGCGATCATTTTCTTGATAAGTGTGGTCTTTCCGGCACCTAAAAAACCCGAATAGATATCTACAGGACAAAGGTTTTCCTCTTCCTCATCACACCATTTTTCAAATGCATTGAGAACATCGTTAAGTTCTTTTTTGTCTTCTATATTTATGAGCTCTATCTCATTTTCCCTGTGTTCGATAAATCCGTAAAGGAACACGTCTCCTTCAGTTTCCGGATGAACAGGGACAAGTGCTACATATTCCTTGCCGTTGCATTCAAGAACAGTAAGAATATTGCATTCCATTACTGTGTCATCCTCAAGTGTGATTTTGATTGAATCATGATGATCGTGCTTCATTTCTTCATTACTCATGATAAACAAATTCCTTTCATAGATATATTTATTTATAGACTGTGACCTGCTCAAAACCGTCGAGCAGAGAGTCCATTTTATCATAAACTATTGCTGTACCTTTGGCAACGCAGGTCACAGCGTTATCTGCAATAATGCAGTTCAGACCGGTCTCCTCGTTTATCAGCCTGTCAAGCTTTCCGAGATGAGCGCCTCCGCCTGTGAGGATAATACCGTTTTCATAAACATCTCTGACCAGCTCAGGCGGTGTTTCTTCAAAAACCTTTTTTATCGCCTCTATGATCTCCCTTACCTGCTCTTCTATTGCAAGGTGGACATCAAGTTCACTTATTTCAATTGACTGAGGCATGTTTGTGTACAGGTTTTTTCCTCCGATCTTCATTTTCCTGTCAATACTCGGATTAAAGACATTGGCCATTTCTATTTTTATCTTTTCGGCGGTTCTTTCACCTATAAGAAGCTTGTATCTGTTGGAAATATATTTTAATATTGACTGGTCCAGCTTGTTTCCTGCCGTTGTAACGGAATACGAGCTTACGATGCCGTTTAGTGATACAACTCCGACATCAGTGGTCCCTCCGCCTATATCGACGACCATATGTCCGTTCGGTTCAGAAATATCTCCCTTTGCACCTAACATAGCAGCAATAGGCTCTCTGACAAGATATATCTTTCTTGAACCGGCACTTACGGCTGCTTCGATCACCGCACGAACTTCTATATCAGTTGTAAGTGAGGGAATACAAAATACGATCCGGGGTCTTACAGGCTGACTTCCGAGAACCTTAAGAATAAGAGCCTTTATCATTATCTCGGCCATACCGTCGTCTGATATGACTCCTCCCGCAAGCGGTCTTACTATGGTGACATAATCCGGAGTTCTGCCGATCATATTGTACGCTTCAAGTCCGATGGCAACAACTTCTTTTTTATACTTATGATAAGCCATAACGGCAGGCTCATTCAAAATGACGCCTTTTCTTGAAGTTGACACAACTACATTTGCAGTACCAAGGTCTATTCCTATATCCATATGATCGTTTTCCCTCCTTTATGTTTATTTCATTCTTGATTCGGCAGCACATACAAGCATAATGCTCTCTGCTCCTTTTTCCTTTAAAAGCATTGCACATCTGTTAACTGTGCTTCCGGTGGTGATGATATCATCACAGAGAATTACTTTTTTGCCCCGCAGATCAGCATCATGCGACTTTATAGCCGATATGCTTCTGAATCTCTCTGCTCTGCCTAAAAAATGCTGTGATGAACTCACATTGTCTTTATATAAAATATCATTTCGCAAAGGAATCGAAAATGATTCGGATATTTCCTTTGCTATGACCTCTGCCTGGTTAAATCCTCTTTTCATAAAGGATCTTACTGACATCGGCACCGGAATGATAAAATCAAAATTCTCTCCATGATAATCACTGTTCAGTATTTCAGAAATCATCTTTCCGGCGTATTCTCCGAAATTTTTGTTTTCACTTCGCTTCATCGCAAGGATACCTTCCTTTGCGAGCTTTTCATATCTGAACAGCGAAACTGCTCTGTCGTAAAAGATCTCTTCAGAACAGATGCAGATCTCCTTTCCGCATTTTTTGCATATCTTATCATACACAGGTTCAAGCTCACGATGGCATTTTCCGCATGTAAGCTTGTCCCATCTGATAAAATCACCGCAGCAGGGACATCTGTTCGGGTAAAATATATCAAGTATATATTTACTGATTTGTGTATTCATGATCTATCTCATTTTCAAGCATGTCTTTAAGACATGTATATCTAAGAGTTCTCCTGTCATTGTCGACCATCTGAAATACTTTGTTCTGTGAACCGACAAGGATCAGAAGCTTTTTTGCTCTTGTAACTGCCGTATAAAGCAGATTTCTGTAATAAAGCTTCTCAAAACCGCCAAGGATCGGAATAATAACTGTGTTGAACTCACTGCCCTGGCTTTTGTGAACAGTTATAGCATATGCCAGCTCAAGCTGTTCCAGAAGTTCAAATGTATATGTACAGATCCTTCCGTCAAAATCTATAACAGCTTCTCTGTCAAATGTATTTATGGATATGATCTTTCCGATGTCTCCGTTGAAAACACCTGTGCCTGTGTCACTGCTCTCCGGTGTTTCCCTGGTCCAGACGATATCATAGTTGTTTTTCGTCTGCATTACCTTATCACCTGTACGGAAAGTATAGATCATCGACTTGTTTTCAGTCTTTGTCTTTGAAGGCGGATTTACAACATTCTGAAGCTTTTTGTTAAGTTCAATTACACCGAGGCTTCCTTTTCTTGAAGGACACAGTATCTGTATATCATCTGCAGGTGAATATCCGTATGCCTCCGGTAAACGTCTTGTATAAAGATCCGTAACAAACTCTGATGCATCCTCAAATCCGAGTCTCTGAAAAAAGAAAAAATCATTGTCCTTTTTTGTAATGTCAGGATGCTCTCCGTTTATGATCTTATGTGCATTTGTAACTATCATGCTCTGGCTGGCCTGCCTGAAGATCTCCTTCAGTTCAACAACCGGTATCCTGTGGCTTTCTATAAGATCCCTGAGAACATTTCCGGCTCCGACAGACGGCAGCTGATCACTGTCTCCAACCATGATAAGTCTGCACGAAAGCCTCATCGCTCTGAGAAGACTTTCAAACAGCAGAACATCAACCATCGACATTTCATCAACAACAAGAACATCACATTTTAACGGATTTGTTTCGTTGTGTGCAAACTTAAGCTTTCCGTCTATATCGTACTGAACCTCAAGAAGCCTGTGGATGGTCTTGGCATCATATCCGGTAAGATCAGAGATCCTTTTTGCAGCTCTTCCTGTAGGAGCTGCTATCATGACTTTTTCGCCCTGTTTTTTGTACATGGAAATAACAGCATTCAAAGTTGTCGTTTTTCCTGTACCCGGACCTCCGGTAAGAATAAGCAGTCCTTTCGAAAGTGCCTCTGATATTGCAAGTCGCTGAAGCTTTTCATATTTTATGCCGCTTTCCTCCTCAGCCTTATCTATCATTTTGTCATAGTTATATGTATCCGGTGACGTAAATGACCTGATAACGCCTATTCGACCTGCTATATATGATTCTGCAGCATAGTAATCTGCAAGATAAACGTATTTTCTGTTGTTTTTTATATACTCGACCAGATTATCATCCTCGAGTTCCTCTTCATACGCTTTTTCAAAGCACTCCATACCGATCTCAAGATATTCGCATACCTTTACCGACAGTCTGTCAAGCGGAAGACAAGTATTTCCGCCCGAAGCGTTTTCGAGGAGAATATATGAGATCGCAGCTTTGACTCTCATAGGAGAATCAGATGCAATTCCAACCTCTCTTGCGACTTCCTCTGCCTTTTTAAAATCAAGCTCCACACCGTATGAACACAAAAGATACGGATTGTTTCTGATCGTTTCCAGGCTTGCAAAGCTCCATTTTTTAAAAGCTTTCATCGCATATTTTGCTTTTATGTCAAATTGTGAAAGATATGTCATCAAACGGCGAAGATTAAATATCTGTTTTATCTCATTTGAAATATTTTCACATTTTGCCGGTGATATTCCTCTGATATCAAGAAGCTTCTCAGGTGTGTTTTCCATCACTTCAAGTGTCTGATCACCAAACGCTGCAACGATCTTTTTGGCAAGCGAAGGACCAATTCCCTTGATAACACCTGATGAAAGATACTTCTGTATATGTACAGCTGTGTCAGGAAGCATCCTCTCACAGTATTCGGCATTAAACTGAGGACCGAATTTGATGTGATTGACATATTTCCCTTCGAGTCTGAGCTTTTCGCCTTCGTCTGCATCGCCTAATTCACCGACTACAGTTATCAGCTCCCCGCCTGCATCAAGGTCAAACACGATATATCCGTTTTCTTCATTTCTGAAAAGAACATGATCGACAACCCCCTCAATAACGAGCGTCCTTTCTTCCAGCTCAAACACCTCCACAAAAAAATATAACCTTTAATATTATATCAAATTTATTTATAAAATGCAATATTGAATTTCAGACTAAAAATTTTCATATCAGAGTGATCGATATATAACAACACAGAGGATATCCCCCGCCTCTGCTTGTTAAAAGCAGAGCTTTGAATCGGTTTAATAAGCTTTGACATGTACATATTCTCCTGAAATTTGTAAGATATGTCAGTTTTCAACTTCTGTTTTCGCAAACGCAAATCCATTTTATAGAAATATTTATTTACTACTTGATTATTTTTCCATTTAATAATATAATAATAGAAAACATCATATGACTTGACATAAAGGAAAAAAGGCGATAAAATAATATATGAAAAGCAGCATTTTGAACGAAAAAAATACCAAATATCTGATTTTTGAATCAGAAGAAAGCGATTTTTCTGATAACACAGCACGAGGAATGCTTTTAAAAAACAATATCGAAGGAGTTCTTCCGTTTACATTTTCCGGATTTGACAGAACACAGACTCTCAGATATGATATTTCTGAACTCAAACCGGTTTCTGAGCTTCTTGAAAAATGTCCTGACCGCGAATCTGTTTTCAGGATAATCAAAGCAGCAGCCGGCTGCTGTAAGGAAGCCGAAGAATACCTTATCGACCGTTCATCAGTCGTATTTTCAACAGACAAAGTATTTATAAGCAGTGATGAAAAGAAGATTTTCTTTGTGATCCTTCCTTTTCTGAACAGTAAGACACCTGATATCAGAGATTTCATCAAAACACTTTTGTTCAGCATTGATTTTAAGGAAAATGAAAACTGTTTCTATATCGGAAAGATCATCAACTATCTTAACAAAAATGAATTTGAACCGGAAAAGCTCATATCACTCTGTGAATCAGGTTATGAGCCGACAGATCCTGAACATGATACTCAGAAAACCGAGCATGATTGTTCAAGCACCGTTTTTGCTCCTGAAAACCACAAAAACGATTTTCATGAAGCTGTTCCGGAAAAAAATCATAAAAACTCCAAAAGAATAAACACTGAATTTTCCGGTGAGATCAAAAACTCTGAAAACACTTATGGATTTAAGATACCTCTTGACAAATATGCTGATGAGGAAACTGTAAAAAAAGAAAAATATGGTTTGTTTTCAAGGATTTTTGAAAAAAAGAATTCTTTTTCAGGAAGAAAAAAATGCGATGAATACGGAGAGATCATTGACGATAATTATTCCGGTGATAATTCTTCTTTTCTTCTGAGAGTAAAAAACAATGAAAAGATCACAATAAACAAAAATATATTTAGGATAGGAACCGACTATAACACAGTAGACTACTGTATTTTCGACAATAATGCAGTTAGCAGGATACATGCTGCTATAAATAAAAAAAACAGGCAGTTTTTTATCACAGATGAAAACTCCACAAATCATACATTTATCAATGAACAAATTATAAGGAACGGAGTTCCTGCAAAAATAGAAAATAGATCAAAGATCAGACTTGGGGATGAAGAGTTTATTTTTTACTGCAGACAGACATCACGTTCCTGAATAAATATAGGGGGGATCTACCATGATCAAACAATTAGCTTTTTTTGCCGGAGCAGCTGCTCTGATAACTGCTGCAGTTCATGCCGGCAAGTACATGAACGGACCTGAAAAAAAGCCGAAATTCAGAGCTCTTATGGATCTTCATCTTCATCTTGACGGTTCTCTGTCCATATCTTCAGTTAAGGAACTTGCCAAAATGCAGAATATTGAACTTCCAAACGACAGTGAGCTGAAAAAGAAACTCACCGTTTCTCCAAACTGTCATGATCTGAATGAATATCTTGAAAAATTTGAATATCCTCTTTCACTTCTTCAGACACGAGAAGCACTGAGCGTAGCTGTTTACAATCTGTGTGAGGAGCTCAAGGAACAGGGGCTGATATATGCGGAGATCAGATTTGCTCCGCTTCTTCACACACAAAAGGGACTTAGCATTCACGATGCAGTCAGTGCATGCATTGACGGATTAAATCAGTCTGACTTCAAAGCAGGTCTGATATTATGCTGCATGCGTTCCGATTCAGAACATGAAAATAATGAAAATACCATAAGAACAGCAAAGGAATTTCTCGGAAAAGGCGTTTATGCGATAGATCTCGCAGGTGCCGAAGGACTTTACCCAACAAGAGACTTTGAAGACCTGTTCGAGCTAGCCAATGAACTTGGTGTTCCCTTCACGATACATGCAGGTGAAGCTGCAGGGCCGGAAAGTGTCATGACTGCTCTGAAATTCGGAGCCAAACGTATAGGTCACGGTGTTGCCTCTGCAAACTCTCCAAAGCTCATGAAAAAGCTTGCAGAAAAAGGTGTTACACTTGAGCTGTGCCCTTCAAGCAACATACAGACTAAAATATTCAGCAATTTAAGCGAATTTCCTTTAAGGAAGCTGATCAATGCAGGTGTCAGAGTCACAATAAACACAGATAACATGACAGTATCACATACAACACTTGAAAATGAATTTGAACTTCTTGATTCTGAATTTCTTCTTTCAGAAAACGAGATCAAAAAACTGCTGTTAAACTCAGTTTCCGCATGCTTTGCATCCGAAAAAACAAAAAAACTGCTTAGAAAAATAATTATCAGCGAATACAAATGATCGATCATATCAAAAACAATGCCTGTATCCTATTGTAAAAAAGATACAGGCATTTATTATTATACGATTTTTGTGGTCCAGTCTTCAAGGCTCCAGATATCTGTAGCAATATCCTGATAGAACTCAGGTTCATGGCTTACAAGAACAATAGTTCCCTTAAATTTCTGAAGTGCTTCCTTTAAAGCCTCCTTGGCGAGAACATCAAGATGATTTGTAGGCTCATCAAGAACAAGCAGATTATATTCGGAAAGCATAAGTCTGCAAAGTCTTACTTTTGCATTTTCTCCGCCGGAGAGTACCTTCATCTGTGACGTGATATGCTCAGTTGTCAGTCCGCATTTTGCCAGTGCTGCTCTTACCTCAGCATTTGTCATGGCAGGATATTCATCCCATATCTCCTGAAGTGCAGTTTTATCTGAAGCATTTTCCTCCTGCTGAAAATATCCGAACTGAATAAACTGATCATGCTCGATCGTACCCTGAACAGGTTTTATTATACCAAGAAGAGTTTTAATAAGCGTTGATTTTCCAAGTCCGTTTACTCCTCTTATGGCTATTTTTTTATTTCTTTCGATCACAAGATCCACAGGACGTGTAAGCGGCTCATCATATCCGAGAATAAGGTCTTTTGCTTCTATGACTATTTTTCCCGGAGTTCTTGCAGATTTAAACGCAAAAGTAGGCTTGACCTTTTCTTTTGCTATCGTGATAATTTCCATGTTGTCCAGTTTTTTCTGTCTGGAACGAGCCATTGTAGCTGTTGCAGCACGAGCTTTGTTTTTGGCGATAAATTCCTGAAGATGAGCGATCTCCTTCTGCTGCTTTTCGTATGCCTGCTCATTCTGTCTTTTCTTAAGCTCATACATGCGCTTAAAATCTTCATAGTTTCCTGTATATCTTGTAAGAACGGCATTTTCTATGTTGTAAATTACGTTTACTACTGAATTCATAAACGGAACATCATGTGATACAAGAATAAACGCATTTTCATAATTC
Source organism: Oscillospiraceae bacterium (assembly GCA_045643005.1). Lineage (GTDB taxonomy): Bacteria > Bacillota > Clostridia > Oscillospirales > Ruminococcaceae > HUN007. Next base: position 13,304 of record JAZUJY010000203.1, read on the forward strand.
ATAAGAAAATTCTGAAGCCATGCAATATGATTTTCATCAAGGAAGTTTGTCGGCTCATCGAGTATAAGGATCATCGGATTTTCAAGAAGCAGCTTGGTCAAAAGTACTTTTGCACGCTGTCCTCCCGAAAGCTCTGTAACATCTCTGTCGAGTCCTATTTCGCCAAGTCCGAGTCCGTTTGCATATTCCGAGATCTTGCTGTCAATTGTGTAGTAACCGCTCTGATCGAGTATTTCCTGTATTTCTCCGACGCTTTCCATCATTTCATTTACTTCATCTTCTGACGCATCAGACATCTTTTCATACAGATCAAGCATTTCCTTTTCAAGTTCGGAAAGATGATTAAAGGCTTCCTTCAGAACATCGTAGATAGTCTTTCCCGGAGTAAGCGTACTGTACTGGTCGAGATAACCTGTTGTGATATGCTTGCACCATTCAATTTTACCCTCATCAGGCATTATTTTGCCGGTTATGATGTTTAAAAATGTTGTTTTTCCCTCGCCGTTAGCTCCGACAAGACCGACATGTTCTCCTTTCAGAAGTCTGAAAGATGAATCTTCAAGTATTCTTCTTGCACCGAATCCGTGAGTTACATTTTCAACATTTAATATGCTCATTAATAAAATTCAGCTCCTTGTTGGTTTTATTATTTTGGGGTTGAGTTGTTTAAAATACATGTCATGGCTGCCGCCTGACATTTTCACTTTAATTTTATTCATACAAAAATATAGATGCAGGCGGACTGCTCCTGCATCTGTTATTTCAAATAATAATGTTATTTATCTTCGATAAATACTTTGAATGCACGATATGCGCTGTAAACATCTGTTTTTGCAACTGTTTCATAAGGTGCGTGCATAGAGAGCACCGGAACACCGACATCGATCGTATCGACGTTGAGGTTTGCGATAAAAGCAGCTACTGTACCGCCGCCGCCTGCATCGACCTTTCCAAGCTCACCGGTCTGCCAGATAACTCCGTTTTTATTTAACAGAGAACGTACTCTTCCGACAAATTCAGCACTTGCATCAGATGTACCTGACTTTCCTCTTGCACCTGTAAACTTTGTTACACATACGCCGTAATTGATATATGCAGAATTTCTCTTTTCAAATCCGCCCGGGAAAGTCGGATCAAAAGCTGCATTTACATCAGCAGACAGACATTCTGAATGTGAAAGAACAGTAGTACCTCTGAGTCCGAACTCATTTGCGATATCTTCAAAGAAGTACTTCAGGTATGAAGACTGAAGTCCGGTATTTCCGTCACTTCCTGTTTCTTCTTTGTCTGTAAGTACTGTTACTGCAGTTTTAACAACATTTTTGGCATTTAAAATCGCTTCAAGTGCAGGATAAGCACATACTCTGTCATCATGTCCGTATGCACCGATCATGCTTCTGTCAAATCCAAGATCTGAAGCCTTGAAAGCAGGAACCGCTTCAAGCTCTGCTGAAAGGAAATCCTCTTCCTTTATTCCGTATTTTTCACTTAAGATAGACAATATGTTAAGCTTTACAAGCTCACTTCCCTCATCGTCCTTAAAAGGTCTTGAACCTATGATTATGTTCAGATCCTCTCCGGCTATGACCTGGGTTGCCGGTTTTTTCATCTGATCTGCTGCAAGATGAGGAAGAAGATCACTTACTACAAAAACAGGATCCTTATCATCTTCACCGATCGTAACTTTTATCTGTGTTCCGTCTTCCAGAACTACTATACCATGAAGTGCAAGCGGAATAGCTGTCCATTGATATTTCTTTATACCGCCGTAATAATGTGTCTTGAAAAGAGCGATCTCACTGTCTTCATAAAGAGGACACTGTTTAAGATCAAGTCTTGGTGAATCGATATGTGCTGCACATATTCTTGCGCCCTCTTCAAGAGGTGCTGTTCCAATAACTGCAAGTATAACAGCCTTACCTCTGTTATTGACATATATCTTATCTCCTGCACTGAGTCCCATTCCCGGTTTATATTCTTTAAAACCTTTTTCCTGAGCTGCTCTGATCGTGTATTCATTAGCTTCACGTTCAGTTTTTGCAGCGTTCAGAAATTTCTTGTAACCCTCGCAAAAAGTATTTACTTTTTTTACTTCATCTTCCTTCATCAGGCTGTACGAATTCTTCTTTTCATAAAAAAGAGTCTTCTTCAGTTCCTTAGATGCAGATTTTTTTTCTTTGCTCATTTTCCCTACTCCTGATCCTTGAATTTATTTTCATAATATTTTTTTATTTTATCTGCAAGTTCTTTTACAATTGCATCAAGCTTATCCATTGTTTCGTCATTATTTTTTATAATAAAATCCGAATTATCAACAAAAAACTTTTCTGTGTGCTGTGAACGTATCCTGTAAAGAGCCTGTTCTTCAGTAAGTGAATCTCTCTTTACTATTCGTTTTAATCTTACTGGTTCATCAGCAATTACAGAAATAATGATCTCACAGAAATCATCCGATCTGCTCTCGAAAAGCGTTGGTGCATCAAGCAGTATCAGCTTATGTCCTGAACTGGAGTTTTCCTTGATAAGAGACAGTATCTCTGATGTAATATGAGGATATGTAATGCTGTTAAGAAGCTCAAGCTTGATAGCATCCTGAAATACGATATCAGCAAGCTTTTGTCTGTTTAATGACTGATCAGGATTTAAAATGTCAGAACCAAAACATTCTGCAACTTCTTTCAGGCAAAGAGTATCCGGCTCCATAATATGCCTTGCAACTATATCAGCATTAATTACAGCAAATCCGTATTCCTGAAATCTTTTACATACCGTAGTTTTGCCTGAACCTGTCTGGCCTGTCAATCCGACAACCATAACTCCGTCCAAACTATTCACGATTCAACCACCTCATATCCTGCAGCTCTGATAAGACGATTATAGACAGCAAGGCCTATTCCCTCTTTTCTTGGAGCACGTACATATAACGTTTTTATTCCGATTTTATCGGCTTCTCTAAGTTTTGCAAATATCTGATGTGCCTGTTCCTGAGGCGTATTTCCGTATGTCATATATTTATACGGAAAATCAGGAGCATCATAATCAAAAATCAGACTGCATGAATCAGGATCCGTCTGTTCTGATACATATTTTTTAAACATCTCAAGTCCTTCTCTTACAAGAACGACTCTTGCTTTCGGAGAATAATGCATATATTTCATTCCGGGTGATCTGACTTCTTCAATCACCGGCATTTCATTACTTGTAATATTTTTATCGATAATTACATCGTCAACAACTTCTCTTAGCTGCTCAGGAGTAATAAATCCGGGTCTTAACACCCTGACAGAATCATAACCCTCAAAGCTTATGACCGTTGATTCAACACCTACTGTACACTGTCCTCCGTCAACCACAGCTGATATCTTTCCGTTCATATCGTCTATTACATGCTGAGCTGTTGTCGGACTCGGATAACCTGATTTGTTAGCCGAAGGAGCAGCAAGCGGTCTTCCGACATAGTCAATGATCTTTTTTACGATCTCATTTGACGGCATACGCACTGCCACTGTATCCATTCCTGCTGTTACGATATCAGGAACATTGCTTCTTTTCGGAAGGACCATCGTAAGAGGTCCCGGCCAGAACTTCTCAGCAAGCTTATATGCAACTGACGGGATATCCTCTGTATATTTTAACATCATATCAATGCTGGTAACGTGGATTATCAGCGGATTGTCAGCCGGTCTGCCTTTTGCTTCAAATATTTTCGCAACAGCCTCTTCATTTGTTGCATCTGCTGCAAGTCCGTAAACCGTTTCAGTAGGTACTCCGACTATTTCGCCGTTTTTCAAAAGCAACGCTGCTATTTCAAGATCATTGTCATTGCAGCTGAGATATTTGATTTCTTTCATTTAACTTTTTTCGATTCCAAAGCTTTTTATGCAGAATCTAATTCTCCTTAATATATTATAATAAATAACAACAATATCAATTATCATTCTGCATAGCAAGCTTAGCTGCCTGGTCTGCAGTTGCAAGAGCATCTATCACTTCATCAATATGACCGTTCATTATATCTTCAAGCTTATAAAGTGTCAGATTGATCCTGTGGTCAGTCATTCGTCCCTGTGGAAAATTATAGGTTCGTATACGTTCCGATCTGTCACCGGTACCTACCTGGGTTCTTCTTTCTGATGCTATCTGATCATTTTTTTCTCTCTCAAGTGCTTCATACAGTCTTGAACACAAAATCTTCATTGCTTTTTCTTTGTTTTTGTGCTGACTTCTCTCATCCTGACATTCAACTACTGTATTTGTAGGAAGATGAGTAATTCTGACAGCAGATTCTGTCTTGTTGATGTGCTGTCCACCTGCTCCGCTGGCACGGAACACATCTATCTTGAGCTCTGTCGGATCTATATTAAGTTCAACGTCATCCTTTTCAACAAGAACAGCCACGGTCACAGTCGAAGTATGCACTCTTCCCTGCGATTCCGTTTCCGGAACACGCTGCACACGATGAACTCCGCTTTCATATTTAAACCTTGAATAAGCTCCCTCGCCTTCTATCGAAAAACTTATTTCCTTGTAACCGCCAAGCTCTGTTTCATTAGAATTGAGGATCTCCTGCTTCCATCCCATCGATTCGGCATACATTGTGTACATTCTGTAAAGAGAATTGGCAAACAGGGCAGCTTCTTCGCCGCCGGCGCCTCCTCTGATTTCAATGATTACATTTCGGTCATCATTCGGATCCTTTGGAAGAAGCATTATTTTTAATTCATCTGCGTATTTTTCTATTTTTTCTTTCTGCTCTTCATATTCGAGCTGAGCCATTTCTTTGATTTCCTTATCCTGACCGCTCTCTTCAAGCAATTCCTTTGCTTCTTCAAAGTGAGTTACAGCACGCATATATTCATTATATTTTTCAACTATAGGAGTCAGCGACTTATATTCCTTCATAAGCCCCGTATACATCGCTGTGTCATTTATTACCGATGTATCCGAAAGCTTAATGCTTATCTCATCATAACGCTGTGCCGTAATTTTTAATTTTTCAAACATGACAAATATCTACATCCCTAAAAACGATTATTTTGTATGCTGTCGCATGACAGATGCCGCCTTACTAACACAAGACGGTAAAAAAATAATATTATCCGGTTTTAATATCTACTGTTCTTTTGAATCCCTTATTATCTTTTTGATCTTTTTCTCTATTTTACTTCTGGGTACCATGAATTCATGACCACAGCCAAGGCATCTGAGTCTGAAGTCCATTCCTGATCTTATTACAAACAACTCATTGCTTCCGCAGGGATGTTCTTTTTTCATCAGCAGTTTGTCTCCCGGCTGTACATCCATAGTTCACCCTTCTTTCAAAGTTCGTATTCTATATTATATACTATTTTTTGAAATATGGCAATATTATTATTCACTTTTTTTTTAAAAAATTTAAAAATATCAAAATATCTAAAAAATTCATTTCATTTTCTAAAAATTGTTGATTTTACATATTTGAAAATGTATAATAAAATTGTATAATTTTTCTAAGAAAGGATCGGAAAATGACATCAAAAACTCATTTTACAGTCGGCATTGCAGCAACAGTATTTCTAACAATGCCTGAAAATTTCCGGGATCTGATACTTTGTCTCGGGACAGCCGGCGTCGGTTCCGTTATCAGCGATATTGATGCTACAACTTCAGAAAGTAAAAAGGCTTTAAAAAAAGTTATCATCTTTTCTTTCTTCTCAGTTTTATTTATATATTTTTCTGATAAATACATGAATACATGCATTGTTTCATCTTTCAGAAATGATTCTTCAGTAATGCGTTTTATCACCGGATTTATTCTGCTTATTTCCGTTTGTATCATAGGTGAAAAATGTCCGCACAGAACACTGATGCATTCTCTTCCGGGAACAGCAATGATCGTCATAAGCTCTTATATCATTTTACCTAAGGCAGCTGTCTACATGCTTATCTCAATGCTTTCACACATTCTTCTTGATCTGACAAACAAAAAAAAGATCAAATTAATGTATCCTTTAAAGAAACCAAAGCTTGGATTCGGATTATTTTATGCAGACGGGACAGCGAACAAACTTTTTTTCCTTCTGGGCTTTGCATTTTCTGTTCTTCTTTCCGGAATGAGCATATATTTTTGTATACATAACAACTGATGTTTAACTTTATCGACTTCTTGTGCACTTTAAATCTGCATTTTCCGCCATAACGATAAAATCCATATCCCAAGTATTTGACCTTACTGATATGTGCTGTTACTGTTTTATCCCTGTTTACTTTGAGGAATAACTTCTTTTCGATAAATGGTATTCAAAGCTCTGTGTTGTTATATTTTCCAGTGTTCTTTCCGCACTTCTTCTGCTCTTACAGAATATCATGCAGTCATCTGCGTATGTTCATCAGACCAGAGCTTTGCCGCTTTCTTCCTTCAGATTCCATCTCACAACGGACACCCTTGACTTTGGCTATATCCTTCCCACTGTCGGGCGGATTTCGGGACTTTCACCCTTTAGAAACGTGCGCCGCCGAGCGCACTAAAAAAACGGTAAGCTTTTGATGCTCACCGTTTTTTTATTGTTTAAATCAAATTTTTCAAATCATACATTTACGCCGAAGCTTCTGCAAAGTGCTTCGAGTCCACCCTGGTAACCTGCTGCAACAGCGTTGAATTTCCAGTCGTTGCCGTTTCTGTAGATCTCACAAACAACTATAGCTGTTTCAATTGAGAAATCTTCAACAAGGTCGAATCTGAGTACTTCTTCACCTGTTGTATCAGCATCACTTGCCATTTTTGCAACATGTACATATGCATTTGAAACCTGACCGAAATTCTGCTTTCTGTTTACAGCATCATGAATTGTAACTGTAATTGCAATTTTCTGAACATCTGCAGGCATTTTTGCGAAGTCAATAAGAATAACTTCGTCATCACCGTCACCGGCACCTGTAAGGTTATCACCTGTGTGAACAACTGCTTCATCTCTGCTTACGAGATTGTTATAGAAAATAAAGTCTTCATCACGTGAAACCTTTCCGTTTTCATTGAGCATAAATGCTGCTGCGTCAAGGTCAAAATCATAACCGCCATCATATTTGTTTGTGTCCCAGCCTAGACCTACAAGTGCTTTTACTATTCCTTTGTCAAGACTAACTCTCTGTCCTTTTGCAAGACTTACTGCCATAATTAATACCTCCAATAAATAAATGTTGTTTTTTCAAAACTGTGTTATAATAAATTATTATCTGTTAAATCTTCTTATAAGTTCACCGATTCCGTTGTCATTATATCCTTCACCGACTGCGTTGAATTTCCATTCTCCGTTATGTCTGTAAAGTTCACCGAAAATCATTGATGTTCTGTTGTCATAATTCTCACTAAGATTATAACGGCAGATCTCATTGTTTTTGTCAGCATCCACTATACGAATAAATGCATTCTGGATCATTCCGAAATGCTGTTTGCGTTCAAAAGCCTGATATATTGTAACTGCAAATACTATCTTGTTATACTGCTGCGGAAGATCATCAAGATAAACCATTATCTGTTCATCATCACCATCACCGCCGCCTGTAAGGTTATCGCCCATATGAATAACACACTGTGAAGAATGTCTGAGGTGATTGTAGAATACAACATCGTCTTTGCTTGCTATTCTGTCATCTGTAAGAACTATCGCTTCAGCATCACAGTCTATATCCTGCATTCTGCTGAAAAGTCCTCTTTTAGCCTCATCCCATCCAAGTCCTACAGTTACTCTCTTAAGTCCTGCGCTTTCCTTGGAAAGGCTGATTTTCTGGCCTTTCTGTAAATTTACTGCCATATTTATTCCTTCTTTCGTATTTATTATTATATATTTCTGACTGTCCGCTGACATCAAATCACCGAACAGTCAGATTTATTCTTTATTGATTATTTATTTTTTACGATACATTTTCTTATGAGATCCACAGGAATAATGGAAATTGCCATTATCAATACTATTACCCACTGTACAGCACTGAGGCCATGACATCTGAGGATAGAACCGCCGAGGTATGTCATAAGTATCTGAACAATTGCAATAATACCTAAGATCTTCAAGAAGCCTTTATTTCCGTTAATATTGTCGAACAATGCTTTCTTTTCTGTTCTTGCATTAAATGCATTGAATACTGCTGAGAAAATGAAGAATGCAAAATAAGCTGTTCCGAGAACGATATAGTTATCTGTGCTTCCAAAATCAGGAATGTTAAAGAACTTTCCATCCGGAATCACACCGTCAGCTACAAAGAATTTCTGAAGCGGAGCAACAAGGAGAAGAGAAAGGCTTAAAAGAACCATCCAGACACTGCTTGTAAGGATCTGCGACCACATGTTTTTGCTGACAATACTTTCTGAACGTTTTTTCGGCTTTTCATTCATAAATCTGTGAAGTGCAGGCTCACCGCCGAATGCAAGAGCTGCAAGTGTATCCATAACGAGGTTTACCCAAAGGATCTGAATAACTGTAAGAGGCTCGTTTACACCGATAAGAGGTGAAATAAATGAGATAAGAACTGCTGCTACGTTGATAGTGAGCTGGAATACGATAAACTTTCTGATACTGTTGAAAATTGTACGTCCGTAAAGGATAGCCTTGTCAATTGAATTGAAGTTATCATCAAGAATAACAATGTCTCCGGCTTCCTTGGCAACTTCTGTACCACCGCCCATTGCAAATCCGACATCGGCTTTCTTAAGAGCAGGTGAGTCGTTTACACCGTCACCTGTCATACCAACAACCATTTCAAGCTCCTGAGCACATCTTACGAGACGACTCTTGTCTGAAGGAAGTGCACGAGCAATAACTCTGAGGTTTGGTAATATTTCCTTGATCTGATCATCAGACATATCCTGAAGTTCATCAGATGTAAGAACAACATCTGATTCCTGTGTAAGAAGTCCTGCATCCTTTGCGATCGATACTGCAGTATCCTTTCTGTCACCGGTGATCATAACGACCTGAACGCCTGCCTGGTGAACTTCCTTGATAGCTGTAACTGATTCAGGACGAACTTCATCACGAATTCCAAGAATACCGATAAGTGTCCAGTTTCCTTCAGGAAGAGAATCTTCACCGAGTGCTTCGTCAGCAACTGCAATACCAAGAACACGAATAGCTCTGTTTGCAAGTTCGTTTATCTTAGCTTCAAGCTTGTCTCCGTTTGTAAGAGTCTGCTTATTTCCGTTTTCATCAAAATAGAATTTACATCTTGAAAGAATCTTTTCAGGTGCGCCCTTAACAAGAGTGTAGTTAAAGTCACCCTTGACCTGAGTAGCTGAATATTTGTTTGTACTGTTGAAAGGAATAGAAGCAACTTTTTCAACATTTACGCCTTCAGGCAAAACGTCTGCTGCAAATGCAAGAACTGCTTTTTCTGTAGCATTTCCGCCGACGATATTAACTTTTCCATCTTCTCTTGAAACGATAGAAGATGTATTGTGATGGATGGCTACTGACATGATCTTTGAAAGGCCGCCCTTGACATCTTCAGCCTTTGAATATTCTGTCATATTTCCGTCGATAAACTGAACAACTTCAAGTTTACCCTTTGTGATAGTACCTGTTTTATCACTGAAGAGAATATTTAAGCTTCCTGCAGTTTCGATACCATTAATTTTTCTTACAAGTACGTTGTCCTTGAGCATTTTGCCCATGTTCATTGCAGAAACAAGAGCGATCATAAGAGGAAGTCCTTCCGGAACAGCCATAACGATAATAATTACTGCAAGAATTACAGCATCAAGAAGGTTTGCAAGAACATGCGCAAAACCCAAGTCAAAATAAGGAGCAAATCCGCCTGCTGTAATGATCTGACGGATCATAAATGCAACAGCTATTGCAACACCTCCGATATAACCAAATTTGGAAATACCGTTAGCAAGATTTGAAAGCTTAACTTTAAGAGGACTTTCTCTGTCGTCATCCTGCTGAAGCTGCTTTGCGATCTCACCGTAAACTGATTTGTCACCGACAACAGTAACTTCCATTACTGCGTTTCCTGAACAAACAACAGAGCCTCTGAAGACCTTATATGGATTTAACATGTCATTTTTGCCGTCATCCTCATAATCCTCAGGCATAACGACCTTCTTTGCTTCTTCAGATTCACCGTTTAACGCTGCCTGGTCTACCTTGATCTCACCGTCGACCATTTTACCGTCTGCAGGGATCTTGTCACCTGACTGAAGAAGAATACAGTCACCTACAACGATGTCATCGATCGCTATTTCTTTAATAGCATTGTCTCTGTAAACTTTACATGTTATCCTTGATGCCTCTTCCTGAAGCTTCTGGAAAGCGTTTTCATTGTTGTATTCAGAATATGTTGATACGAAAGTTGCAAGAACGATCGCTATTGCGATACCTACAGGTTCATACCATTCAACGTCTACATTTGGTAAAACATTTGTCGCACCGAGAATAAATATGAGAAGGTTTACCAGAAGTGCAACACAGAGGATCTTGATCATCGGATCTCCGAAATTTCCAAGAAGCTTCTGCATAAAGGTCTCACCTTTTACCTCGCTGAGCTTGTTAGTGCCGTGTTCTTTTTTTGATTCTTCAGCCTGTGCACTGGTCAGACCAAATTTCTTTTCTTCATTATCCATTTTTAACTCCTTTAATAATTATTATTATACAGTTCAACCTTAATAAGGTGACTGTTTTTATCTGAAACGATTTTAAAAGCTGTTCCGTCTAAAAGAAGTGCTGCATGTCCGGGAGGAATTATATTTCCATTAGGAGAAAGCATATCTTTACAGTTGATATTTACAAGATAATACTTGTCATCCATCAGTCTGATAAATCCTTTTACTTCCCTGTCTGCAGCCTTTTCATCAGGAAATACAGTGGAATAAAGATCCCAGCTGCATATTGGTGTATTGTTTTCCGCTATAAGTTCGTTTGAAACGAAATAATGACCGGGAGCACCTTTTCTTTCCGTCATAAAGATCAGCTTCAATATCTTCCTGTCTTTTATCCTTGTACCGCAAAACGGACAAACAGGATTTTTTACGTCATACAAAATGAAAAACCTTTTTTCACAGTTTGGATTTGAACATGTATGAAGCATGTTCCATGTTCTGACAAGTCCCTGTTCCCATTCCATTGCAGAAGGTCTTTTCCCCGGTTCATGAAGTCCCTCACAAAAAGCTCTGAGAAAAAGCTTTTCTATATAAGGTCCCATATCATGTATCGTTATCTCAAGATCATCCGGTCTGTTGGAAGTATCATCCGGATCCTCTATAAATGTCGCACATTTTCCAAGGCAGAGATAATCATCCTGCTCAGCATCTTCTGAATAAATCTTTGGTCCGATTATCGGATGTCTGAAAAAAAGATATTCATATATCAGAACAGCCATTGAATGAAGATCTGTCAGAACACTTGGAAAAAATCTTTTTTCTCTGGGAAGTCCAAGGGTCTGCAGGACCTCAGGTGCAATATATCCTCTTGTACCGATTACCTCCGGAGGAAAAAGTCCGGGAACGACCAGCGTATCAATATCAATAATAACACATGTTCCGGTTTTAGGATCCGTAAGAACATTGTTGAACGAAAGGTCCGAATGCGCAAGTCCTGCCTGATGCATTCTTCTCAGAGAACGTGCAAGAAGGATCGACATCTGGATCATCGATCTGAAATTTCCGCATTCACTGGAATTAAGATATTTTCGGTTTTTTCCGGTGAACCAGCTGCTTTTTTTGTCCTTTCCTTTTAATTTCAGTATCTGTGAAGCATTTTCATCAAAAAAGAAATTTTTCGGATATACAGGACATACGATTCCGAATTCAGGACGTTTTACGATTGCAACCGGCCAGCAGAAACGCTTGGCAAAATATGATGCCGTTACTTTATCATTACCTTTTGCTCCGCCATCTTCTTCTGATACTGTCGGATTATACTGACCTATTATTGCACTTATTCGTTCCTGAAGCCTTTGATCACGGGCATTTGCAGGATCATTAAAAAACTGTACAACAAAAGCCTTGTCAGGAGTAAAATATGTATGCTTCATACCGCCTCGCGGCGGATTGTCAGTAATTACATATTCAATTTCTTTTCCATTGGTAAGAAGTGCTTTTGCTATTCTATCCATACACCCTCCTTACTTTAAATCTGTATTTAATATAAGAAGTGTCCTGTCATCAAAGGAACCACGTTCTGCATAATTATCGAGCCATCTTAAAAGTCTTTCTTCCTTTTTCTCAGGAAGTTCGTTATCTTTTCCGGTCAGTCCGGCTTTTTTCAGCAAATCATAATTTTTCCAGAGAACACCAGGTTCAGTCTCTGTCTTCTCCATAAGATGCTTTGCATACTGAACTGCAATAAGCTGTTCATTGTCATTTACCCATGGGTAACAAACCGGATCGGGAATATTTGAAAGTGATTTGTCATCTGTCTTTTCAGATGATCCATTAATATCAAGAATACCATTTAATTCAAGATCCAGGATAAGTCTGAGCATCTGAGGTTTATTAGGAAAATAATCATCTGCCACACCGTCAGTCATGATCAGAACATCAGATACATTTCCTCTCATGATCTTAGTCTTTCCCATAAGATTTTCCTTGTGTTTCATCTGTTCTGATGTAAGGAAATCAGTTTCTCCGGAATATGCACCACTGTCAGGAACGCCAAGCAGTTTAAGTGCTTTGTCGTAATCTGCTTCCCTGTCTACTGAACAAATAATTCCGTCTCCGATCTGACAAGCTATAACAAAATATTCTGTTTTATTTTCAATTTCTACCGGTAACATCATGCATAACAGAAGCGTACCTGAAAAATCTCTGAATTCAAGGTCTCTGTCTATGACCTTCAAATATTCGTATTTTGTTTTTCTGCTTTCAAAAGCTTCATTGACAGCATCATATGCCTTCAGAACTGCTTCCTGAACAATATCGGCAAATATGCTGCATCCATTCATAAATTCAGGATCATCAAATTTAAGAGCCAGTTTACCGGTTATTTCATCTGAAACTCCGGAGAGCTTTTCTTTCATATAGGATACTGCTGCCCTGCATGATTCTGCAGCCCCGATCCTTGAATATTTTTTTGATCCGGCTCCGTCAGCAACAGCAGCGACCGTCCATTTTCCGCAAAAGTCGTACTCAAACCAGTCATCACAGTTTGTTCCGTCATGCTTATGCTTTTTTCCGCGTACTCTTGCTCCGATAACATTTATCCCTGCATTTTCAGACATTCCTGATTTATATTCCTCAAAAGGCTCAGGTTCATTACTGGTTATAGGTTTATACTGCCATAAATGAGCTGTCTTCTCAACTACATTGCTGTATTGATTATCCTCAGGTGTTTCATTTTCAATGCTGTTATCAGAATCATTGTTATCTTCTGTTACAGGATCTGAATTATCATTATCGGATTTCTTTTCATCTGAATGGTCACATTCCTGATCATCATCTTTTTGATCTGTGTCTATATGTTCTTTTTTCAAAAGCTTTTCAAACTCATCGATCGTCACAGTCCTGATACACGATTCATCTATATCAATAATGTCCTTTTCTTCATTGATGGAGATAATATCGCTTTCTTTTTTTACAGAAGCAATATTTGTATGGACATGCTCCTTTAAATATAATGCCAGTGCAGCAGGATTTCGGATATCTCCTTTATTTATCTTGTTCAGAAGTTTTTTTGCTTCATCAGCTTTACCTGCAATATTAAGTATATCTACAGGAACCTCATGAATTCCGATATTTTTTAATGCCAAAAACAAATCATCTGCAATACTCACAACTTCACCTGCTTTTCATAGTAAAATAAAGTCAGAATAAGCTGACTTATCATGGTACTATAACAAAGCCCTGCGGCGGCGGCGGTAATTCGATAGCCTGCCCCGGAAGTGCATCTACACTTGCAGATGACATCTTTATCGAACCTGATACCCATGCAAAGAACTGTGCAAGGTCTCCTGCTGAAAGGCTGTTCATCATAACAACATTTCCTGTAATTTTCTTCAGTACAGATGTATCTGCCTTGGCGCCTGCTGCGCAAGCAATGATATTTGCAGGTTTACTTGCCTGAAGAATTGAAATTGCAGACTCCCATTCATCTGTAGGAGCTCCGTCTGTAAGAATAAACACGAGCGGTTTCCAGTCGCCCTTCTGATTTGGTCCGGATTTTCTTACCTCAGCATCGATACACTGAGCAAGAAGTCTGAGTGCTGCTCCAAGTGACGTAACACCATTTGCAGTAAGCTCAGGTTCCTTAAAATCCATAAGTTCCGTCAGCGGACATACCTGTCTCGCAACGCTGTCAAAAGTAATTACTGATAAATAAGCTGTTTCCAGTGCCTGAGGATCACTTCTGAGTTCCATCAGAAGAGCTTTAACTCCCTGTCTTACAGCTTCGATCGGTTCTCCGTTCATCGAGCCTGATGTGTCAAGCAATAAATAAACCGGTAACCTTCTTGTAAAATCTGACATATTCTGCCCATCTCCGTTCAAGATTATTATTTTTTATTTTTCTGTATAAATATCATATGAAATTCCTGATATACCAATCAGCTTGAAAATTCATTAGAACTTATTATCGGTTTATATGAACCTCTTAATAGTTCTGAAAACCATATTATACAGTCTAATATTATTATAAACTAAATTTGTATATTTGTCAAGAATTTTGATTTTTTTTTTTATTATTTTTTTATCATTTCGTTATTCACGCAGATAAACAAAAAAGCAGAAAACTGCTTATTTTCTGCTTTTTTGTATTTTTTATTCTGCTTCTTTTAATTCTGCCGTCTTAACAGGATCCTGCGATTTTCCTTTCAGAAGGAAAACCAGAAGGATCACTGAAACAACACCTGCTGAGATGCCGACAATATAATCTCTCGTCTGCAGATAATCCCCTGACGAAAAAACGTTATCAATAAACGTAGATGTTAAATTAAAGCATAGATGAAGAATAATATTTGCCGCAATTGAATGATATTTTTCATAAATGATGCAAAGGAGTATTCCAAGCAGAAAGGCATATGTGCTCCACACAAGATTTGCATGAGCTATTCCGAAAAAAAGTGAAGAGATGAACGTAGCTGCAATAAAAGAACAATCCCTTTTTATCACTCTGTATATTCCGGCTCTGAATATGAGCTCCTCTGTAACAGGTGCAAGGATCACCGCAAAAATAATATATAATACAGGAGTAATGTCAGTCAGCATAGAAGCTTGTTCCACATAATCATCCATACATTTTTTTACTAATGCAAACGTCTCTGACAGATATTCAAGCGCAAATGAAACAAAAATATTAAGCAATATACCTGTTACAGCTATGAATACTGCTTTAAAAGCCGGTGCTTTGAAAAAATAATATTCTTCCTTGATCTTTTGTTTTCTTAGTTTGGTTATAAGCATAAAAACAAATATAGTAATAAAATTGCTGATTATTGTTAGTATCGACGCTATATCCGCATTAAGAACAGCCGAAAAACCCATAAAAAGAATCGTCGGAATGACAACCAAAAACTGAGCAGCAAAATATATACAAAAATATCCAATTCCTATCAAAAAACTGTTTATTTTCTTTTCCATGTTTTATTCCTCCTGTCTACTGTTTGTCATAGTAAGCTTTTCCTGAGTCAGGATTAAAATACGTTCTTATATATCCGTCATCGGAAATAACAACAAAATCATTTGTTGCTTCTATATAATAAACATCATCGCCATCCTCTTTTTCCTTTTTGTGAAGTGCATCAGAAGAATTGGCGACATCAGATGCTGCCTTTTCATAATCATCAGCAGAACTGAATCCCATCTCTTTGCCATGCTTTTCGTAATGCTGATCCTTTAGCTTTGCATTTCTGAACTTATAATCTTTTTCCTTTTTAGCATTGTCTTTTATAGAATTCTTATCTTCGTCTGACTTCTTGCTGCTTTTTCCGGAACTGCTGACAGTGGTCGTCTTTTTCTCTTTGCTGTTATTTTTCTTTTCCTTAACTTTTTTTTCTGCTTTTTCTTCCGGATCATCAAGCTTTTCGTCAGCTTTGCTTTCAACTTTGTCCGCTGCATCTTCAAGCTTTTCATTTACTTTACTTTCGGCTTTTTCCGCTGCATCGTCAAACTTTTCTTTAACCTTGCTTCCTGCTTTTTCCACAGAATCTCCGAGCTTGTCTATTATTGAATCAGAATCTGCTGTTGTTTCAATAACAGCTGTTGTCTCTTCAGGCTTGAAATTATCATCTTTTTTTCCGTTAAACAGCAGTCCTTTGCCGAATATAATGATCAATACTATGATCAATATTCCGGCAATTCGAGGTAATTTACTTTTTTCAGGTTTGTTATCGTTCATATCAAATTCACCTTTTTTTCAAAAAAGCGGTTCTGAAAGAACCGCTTTAATAATCAGAAAATTATTCTTTAACATATCCTTTGCTTTTTATCACATCACAGATATCGCCAACATATTTTGCACATATTTCATCTGTTTCTGCTTCTGCCATAACTCTGACAAGAGGCTCTGTTCCGCTGCATCTAACAAGGATTCTTCCGTCAGAACCAAGTTCATTTTCTGCTTTTTTTACAGCCGCAAGAACATCAGGATCTTCAAGAACGGTTTTCTTATCTGTTACTCTGACATTTTTCAGAAGCTGAGGGAATATAGTAACAGGTTCAGCAAGCTTTGAAAGAGTTGTTTTGTTTTCAAGTACTGTTTCCATTATCATCAGAGAAGTCAGAATTCCGTCACCTGTGGATGCGTATTTACCGAATATAATATGTCCGGATTCTTCTCCTCCGAGTTTATATCCGTTTGCTGACATGTTTTCGTATACATACTTGTCGCCGACAGCTGTTTTTTCATATGATATGCCTTCACGGTCAAAAGCTTTGTACAATCCGAGATTTGACATAATAGTTGTAACAACTGTATTTTTGTCAAGCTGACCTTTATCCTTTAAGTATTTTCCGCAAACATAAAGAATAAGATCTCCGTCAATGATCCTTCCGTTATCTGCAACTGCAAAGCATCTGTCTGCATCACCGTCATAAGCAAAACCTATATCAAGTTTATTGTCGACAACAAATTTTTGTATCGTTTCAGGATGGGTAGAACCGCAGTCCCTGTTAATATTTGTTCCGTCAGGATTATTATTGATAACATAAGTTTCAGCACCAAGTGCATCAAATACGCTCTTCGCAATTGAAGAAGCACTTCCGTTTGAACAGTCAATTCCGACTTTTACATTTTTGAATGATCTGGTTGCCAGAGAAATAAGAAAGCCTATATATCTGTTTCTTCCGGCACTGTAATCAACTGTACGGCCTATTCTGTCATCCGTTGCAAGCGGTATCGAATCAGGATCGCTGTCAATATATGCCTCTATTTTTTCGATCGTTTCATCATCAAGCTTTTCGCCCTTACCGTTGATAACCTTTATTCCGTTGTCAGAATAAGGATTATGGCTTGCCGAGATCATGATACCGCAGCTGAATCCGTCTGTTTTTGTAACATATGCAACACTTGGAGTTGTTGTAACATGAAGAAGATAAGCATCCGCACCTGAAGCGATTATTCCCGCTGCAAGTGCATATTCAAACATATATGAACTTCTTCGTGTATCTTTTCCGATAACGATCCTGCATTCCGGATCCTGCTGCAAATAATACCATCCTAAAAATCTTCCGACTTTAAAGGCATGATCTACTGTAAGTGTCTTGTTGGCTTCTCCACGGAAGCCGTCAGTTCCAAAATATTTTGACATAACGTTTTCCCTTCGTAAATAATAATAGTGTTTATTTCAGAATAAATATTCCGATTTTTCTTTAAATAAATCTGTTCTTTTCCGGATCATATCTGAAACCGGCTTCAGATAATATACTTTCAATTTCCGGTTTTGATACATCCATATCTTCACATAAATCATCAAGAGATGAATAAAAATCTCTTAGTTTTGTGTTTATTAAACTAAATAAGATCATTGGATCCTTAGGAAGCATACTGTAATTATTCCTTTCTTAGCATATAATCAAATACATAAACTGTTATTCTCTTGTACCTGCCGCATATTTTCCCGGGCAGATATCTATAACAGCTCTCATCGGACCTACCATTGAATCCTCATATCTGCACTGCCATTGTTCATCAGGATCAGGAACACCGTTTTTCAAACCATCCAGCGTATCACCGTCACTTATTTTTTCACCCGAATAAATAATAAAAGATGAAACATTATAAAGATAATTTGTAATATCTTCCGGCAGTAACGGAGACGTAAAATGACACTGAACATCAGGAAGTCCGAGTGCATGCATTCCGTGAGTATCTGACAGCATCTCGTTTTTATTTTTTATCGTAAAATATCTTACGTTTATGCATCGACAGATGAATCTGTCCTCTCTATCTGTATCACCTGAACGAACAGAATCAGCAGAGATCAGTTTTCCGGCAGTCGGGATCCAGACGCCGACACATTCAGGCATCAGTGATATGACAATATCGAGCCAGTCCATCAGAAGCTCAGTTCTTTCCGCAGGACTTATCATTGCTTTCATATCTGCAGCAACGATCCTGAAAGAACATTTTTTCAGAAATTTCTCAGGATCCTCGATATCTCTTACCTGCTTTAATTCTTCATCCGATATCATACTTAGTTCAAATTTCTGAACACCTGTCAGAATAACCTGAGCCGGAATGGAATTTTCATCGAAATGACCGCTGTATCTTTTTATTCCGAAACCTGAAACATCCTCAGTATCTGCTGTGATATCAGCAGGACCGAATCTTTCAGTTATTTTTTTGTACAGGATCTCCGTACAAGGTCTTTCCGGAACACTTTCGAACAGCAGCCACATTGGAAACATTTCACTTTCATGTTCATACTGTTCTTCAAGAGTTTTATTATTGTAATTATTCATAAATCTGTAATTCTCCAAAATGCTCTGATAATTATCATACAAAATTAATGATACACCATAATTAAGAAGTTGTCAACTGAAGTATCTGTCAATTCATTGCTATTTTTTTAAAAAAATAACTCCGAGTGTGTCTTTTCCGCAATGAGAACATATTGTACAGCCTGCATGTGTAACATAAATATTTTTAAATATTTTCATCTTTTTTAATTCTTCAAGACAGCACTCTACGACTTCTTCATCAGCTCCGCCGTGTGTTATAAAAGCTGTTTCGGTATCAATATCATTTCTGTTGTCAAGGAGTTCATGAATGTATTTTAACAGAACAGACGGGAACTTTCCTCTGTACTTTGTACTGACTTCCATTTTTCCGTCCTTTACAATTATTTTCGGCTTTATAGAAAGAAGATTTGCTCCGAATGCCGCAAGTGCTGAACACCTTCCTCCTTTTTTCAGAAATTCAAGACTGTCGATCACAAATGATGCCTCTGTTTTTTCTGTCAGTTCTCTGCATTTTTCTGCGATATTTTCAGCTGACAATATCCCTTCTTCAGCCATCTGACACGCTCTGAGAACAGTAAGCCCTCCGCCTGTTGTAAGACTTTTAGTATCCACAACATATATATTTTCAAACTCCGAAGCAGCAGCACAGGCATTGCTGTAGGATGATGACATCTGTGAACTCAGCGTAAAGTAGATCACTGAACTTCCGTCTGATACAAGCTCTTCAAAAAAATCAGTAAGTTCACCGATATTTGGTGCTGATGTTTTGGGCAGTATTCCATTTTTTTCATAATAAGAATAAATATCTTCCGCTGTAATATCCACTCCGTCTTTATACAGCTGCTCTCCAAGAGAAACGCCAAGAGGAACGATCCTGATATTGTATTTATTTATCAGTTCAGATCCAAGATCCGTTGTACTGTCACTGGCAATTATTATTTTTTCAGTCATGATAAATTACCTTTCTTTAGAAAAATTATTCAATTGTACTTTTAAGCAATTGATCAATGTTTTCTGCTTTAAAACAATACCCAGAAAGATTACTGCAAAATTCTGCATCTGTCACTCGCTGCGGTTGTTTTATCAGCATTTCCTTCTTTTCTTTTTTAAGCTTTTTTATGAAAAATTCAAGTTTTCTCGCTGCTGTTTCTGATTCAGAACTCCACACAGCTTCTAAAGATACCGGAAAATGTGAACGGGTATACTTTGCTCCGCCCGGCAGTTCACCAAGATGCTGCCTGAATCTTCGGAAAACATCAGATGCAATTCCAGTATATAACGATCCGTCTTTGCACCTTAAAATATAAACAAACATATTTGCTTACTTCTTTCATTTTCATTTAATTTAACCATTTTACATATATAATAACATAAAACATATTTATAAATCAACATTTATTTTTTTTTAATAAATTTCTTTATTCACTCTATACATTTTTACAGACAGAAAAGTAATTTTGTGATATATAAAATACCCGATTCTTTAATATTTAATATCTGAACTTTATTAGAATCGACAAATTATGGAATCTATTGTTTGTTTAATATGTAGATTTTGTTTTATTATTTATCGATTATTATTGACATTTTGCAAATGATATGGTATATTATATATAGAGAACAGAACATATCTTTTTAATTATACCTTTCAAAATAAAATTTCCTACACTCCATATTTTCACTTTTAGAAAAGGACCCGCAAAAAAAATGCGGGTTCTTTTCATTTTGTTATTGACATATTGATAATCATGCTGTATAATGAAATCATGATAATAACAGAATGATATTAAGAGAGGAGCACAATTTATATCATGAACAAACTTTTAAAGCATTTTATCACAATTACCAAACACAGAAATGCCGTTTTAAAGCACTGCTTCAAGGCAGGAATTCCTGTTCAGGGACTTCTTCATGACCTTTCAAAATACAGCTTCGAGGAATTTTTCAAAGGAGTCGAACATTTTCAGGGCACACGTTCACCTCATGAGCATGAACGAGAAACATATGGTTTTTCGTATGCATGGATGCATCATAAAGGACGCAATAAACATCATTTCGAATACTGGACTGACTACGACTATAAAACAAAACTTCCCAAGCCGGTAAAAATGCCGCTCAAATATGTCAAGGAAATGTTCTGTGACAGAGTTGCAGCAAGTAAGATCTATCAAAAGGAAAAGTATACCGACTCATCCGCTCTTGACTATTTTCTGGCTGCAAAAAAGACCAGAATAATCGACCCCGAAACATCTGATCTTCTTGAAAAACTTCTGACTATGCTTAAGGATGAAGGCGAAGAGAAGACATTCAGCTATATTCGTAATCTGAAGGATTATTAAGGAACCACTGATTAAATCACGTCTGACGACTTGACGTACAGTCTGCTTGCATAATTTCCGCCATCCTGCACAAAAGCTCCTTGACATACGACAGTATGCCTGCGTCGTTATTATGCAGTCTGACGAAAATTCTGCCTGCGCATTCTGTACGCCAGACTTAATCAGTGTTTCCTTAAACACCGATAAATAGTTTACCGAAAACATGATATTAATAAAGCAAGCACATCAAAACGCAGCTTTGATGTGCTTGCTTTTTATTGGTATTTTCAGATCAGAATTTTACGTCTTCGGCGCAAATCGTATCATTTCAATCGAAAAACGACTTCAGTACAAAAACGATCTTACTTAATGATCCTATCTCTTAATAAAGTATTCTTCATACCATACAAGAAATGTATAAATGGTCCAGACCTTTCTCCAGTTGTCTGAATTACCGCCTGTATATTCATCAAATATCGCTTTTATTTCATCTGTATTGAAGAACATTGCAGCATAGTCGCTGTTAAATTTAGCTTTTACATCCTGATTATATCTGTCATCAGCAAGCCATATTCTGATAGGAACTATAAAACCGAGTTTTTTTCTGAATGCGATCTCTTCCGGAAGAACCTTTGCAGCTGCAGTTCTGAATGCGACCTTGTTCTGCTCCTCTGTTACTTTATACTTTGAAGGAAGTCTTGATGCTATGTCAAATACTCTCCTGTCTGTCAGAGGCATTCTTATTTCCAGACCTGCTGCAGTACTCATTCTGTCAACGTTCAGATAAATATCGCCTTCAAGCCAGATCTGAATATCAACATCGGACATTTTTGCCAGCGGATCAAGACCTTCTGTTTCATCATAAATATATTTTACAAGATTTATCGGAAGAACATTTTCATTGTAATTCTTTAAAATTTTCTTCTTTTCTTCTTCCTTCATGATATTTGTATTTCCGACATAGAATGTCTTAAGATTGTCACCATATCTTTCTGCGTTTCTGTACATATTGTATCCGCCGAAAAATTCATCAGCACCTTCACCGGAATAACAAAGCTTTGTATGCTTTGCAGTTTCTATACATCCGAGTGCAAATGCTATTGCAGAAGCATCAGCAAGAGGCTGTTCCATGTTGTACATTACATACGGTACTATATCAAAATATGCTTCCGGAGTGATAAGACAGCGTGAATTCTTTCTTCCGAGAAGTTTTGCCGTTTCCCCGGCAAGAGGTGACTCGTCAAATCTTTCATCATCATAGCCGCACGAATCTGAAACCTCTGCATCAGACATTGCAAAAACGTATGAAGAGTCTACGCCTCCGGAAAGGAATGAATCTGCCTTTTCATCAGGAGTTTTGACTTCCTTCATCATCTGCTTTACTGTTTCATGTATTTCATCAGCCCATTCTTCAAGTGATTTGTCATTATCCGGTCTGAATTCCGGCTTCCAGTAACGTGTCACTGTATACTTTCCGCCCTGCCATTCAAGATATCTTCCCGGAAGTAATTTTTTTATACCTTTGAAAAATGTATCTTCACCTGCACAATATGTCAGGGTCATATATATCTGAAGCATATCTTTATTTATCTCTTTTTTGAACCCCGGAGCATCAAGGATCTTTCTTATTGATGTTCCGAACAGAAGGGTACCGTCATCAGCTTCTGCATAAAAAAACGGCTTTGTCCCGAAATGGTCTCTCAGACAAAACAGCTTGTCACAGCTGTCATCCCAGAGAGCAAAAGCAAACATACCGTACATATGATCTGCCATAGAATTTCCCCATGTTTCATATGCTCTTACAAGTATCTTTTCTTCCCGTTCTTCTCTTGAAAGAGTTTTATCTATTTTGAGTTCATCGCAAAGTGACTCCCAGTTTCTGATATGTCCTCTGTATTCTTTTACTGTTATCATCAGTAAACACCTCTTATATATTTTTCAATTTCTGTAATTCAGATTATTTATATTTTAACACATCAGCAGTATGACGTCAAGATTATTATGAAAAGATAAGCTCCGCATTTGCAATCAACACAAATGCGGAGTTTAAAAAGGTGATATATTATTTTAAGACAGATTCATGAATTGAAAAATGTTTTGGGATGCCGTTGTCAAGGCAAAGTGATAATTCGCCCTGAATAAGCGGCAGAAAATATGAAAGTGCATTGTCTGTAATATTATTTCCTGCAGAATTGATAAACTGCGGAGGAAGAAATTTTTCCCTGTTTGCAATTTCTGATGCATCAGCAGCTTCTATCGTAACTGTATAAGGCATATCTGAAATTCTCTTGAATACCATTACTTTTCCTGTTTTTCCTTCAAGAGCACATCTTACGCCTGCTGCTCCTATACTCTCAGCTTCATCTATATCTGTTCGTGATGCGATATGTGACGAACAGCGCTGCATAACATTCAACTCTATGGAACGAACCTTGCAGTTTATTTCTTCTCTGACTATCTCCTCAAGATATTTTCCTATTCCTGAGAGATACTTATGACCAAAATTGTCTACAACACCCGACTGCACACCTTCAGGCACTTCGATTCCCTCTGAAACGGCAACGATAACTGCTTTGTGTTTGGAAAGCTCCTGTTTGACATCGCTTAAAAAACTATCAAGCGAAAATTTGCTTTCCGGAACATAAACAAGATGCGGAGCAGTTTCACCAATTGCATGAAGCACTGCACTTGAAGCAGTGAGCCATCCGGCATGTCTTCCCATTATCTCAACAATTGTGACAGACGGAATACTGTATACTATACTGTCTCTGGTTATCTCGTTGAGAGTTGAAGCAACATATTTTGCTGCTGATCCAAATCCCGGTGTATGATCTGTTACACACAGATCGTTGTCTATGGTTTTGGGTATTCCGATAACCTTAACATCAAAATCAATAAATGCAAAATACTGTGAAAGCTTGTTTACCGTATCCATGGAATCATTTCCGCCGATATAGAAAAACGCGCCGATATTTCGCTGTTTCAGTGTTTTTACGATCTGTTTGTAGATCTCGTCATCCTCATTCCAGTCAGGAAGCTTAAATCTGCAGGATCCAAGCACCGTTGAAGGTGTCTGTTTCAAAAGCTCCATGTCCTTATTGGAAAGAATTATTGACTTCATGTTTATCAGATGATTTTGAATAATTCCCTCAATGCCGTTTACTGAACCGAAAATTGCATCAATGGATGAAACCTTCAAAGATTCTTTGAAGACTCCGACAAGTGATGCGTTTATAGCACAGGTTGGTCCTCCGGACTGTGCCACAGCAATGTTCATCATAAAATAAAACTCCTTAATTCAATCAAATTATCTTATACATAAATCTCAGGCTAAAAACCGCAAGATTTGGTAACTATTTTTATGCTACGGCATTATTTTTTACTGTTTTTCTCTTTGCTATATTTTTATTTTATCACAGAAGTCTTTAAATTTCAATATCAAAACGATACAACATCATAAAAAAATTACTATCTTAAATGTGCACTTTCCCATAGAACAACAACAATATATGGATTCTTTGTTATTATATTATCACAAGTATGTATAAATAAAGGCATTTTTTAGAAAAATGCCTCCTGAATATATGTTCTTAAGAAAATAATATCAAAAAATATTTTCTTCCCCGAAAAAGTTGAATGTTCCTGCTTTTGCCCCCAGAGATGAATCAAATACCTTTGAGATCAGTTTAAGCTTGCTGTGCATCTGTTCCTTATCAGAAAAAATGATTCCATCCATGATCGAAGTAACAACGGTAACCATAGTTTCAGCAACATTGTCTGCAGGCTCACTGATATTTAAACTTTTCTCACTTATCCCCTGTTCAAGAATCTCTTCAACAACCGGTGACATCTGCTCTATAGCAGCTTTTTTCAGATAATTGTGAATAAGCGCACTGTCATTGTCATGAAGAGAAGCCAGAATATTATCTTCACGGTTTTTAAATTCTCTTTTGACGATTATCCTGAAAAGATTTCTTATTTTTTTCTCTGCCGGAATATCCATGCCGCATCTTTCATGGTACTCAGACACAGCTCTTTTATAAGCACGTTCTATTACTGCATAAAGAATTTCTTCTTTACTGCCGAAATAATAATATATTCCGCCTTTTGCAATTCCTGCCTCTTTTGCAAGAATACTGACTGAAAGTTCACTGCATGACACAGATTTCATCAGCTTTTCAGCTGAATTTAGTATTAATTCTCTTTTATCACCCTTCATAATAACACCTCAGTAGTATTAGATATTATTAATTATATCATAAATAATCGAGAATACAATAGTTTTTCATAAAAAATTGAACGCCATTCAATTATTTTTTTTAAAATTTAAAATATTTTACGATAAAACCTCAAAAAAATACCGGTCATCTCAACCAGACAACCGGAAATAATACAATTAAGAAAATCATAAACATAATTTTTACATTTCATAATAGTATTCGTTCTATAAATATAAAAGTGGACAGAAATATAAAAATTTTTTTCTGATAACAAATATATAGAAAAATATCAGTCGTCAAGTCTAATCAATTTACAATTCGGAATTCCCATTTTCCAAAAATCCTTTATCGGTATGTCCTTTATCTGGCACACGATACTGCAGTTCATTGCACCATGACCGACTATTAATACTTTTTTTCCTTCACTTAATGCAGGAATTATCTTTTCCTCTATAAAATTTCCTGTCCTTTTAAAAAGCTCATCAAATGTCTCCCCGTTTTCAGTACCTGTAAAATTTTCAGGAGAATCAAAAAATTTCTGGATCGGACTTCCTTCTACTGAACCTGCATTTACAGCACCCTCATAAATACCAAAGCTCATCTCTTTAAGTCTGTCATCTGTGATTATCGGTACATCAAGCCCTCTTAAAGCGATTTCAGCAGTTTCCTTCGCTCTGATGAGCGGAGAGGAATAACAAATATCAAACCCTATTTTTTCACATTCTTTTCTGACCTTTTCAGCCATTTTTCTGCCCTCTTCATTCAGAGGGATATCTGTTCTTCCCTGAAGCTTTTTTATCTCATTCCAGTCTGTTTTGCCATGTCGCATTATATATAACAAGTTTATGCCTCCTTAACAATTGTATCAAAATATTTTTATTATAACATATTTTCTCTGTTCTGTAAACCAAGAATGATATATCATTTTATCTCGATCAACTTTTTTAAGCCCTTCTTTATTCACAATTAACAAAATCCGATCGCATTTTGAACATTTACTTATAATATTTTCCAAAATTCAAAAAAGCAATTGACTTCTTAATATTATTATGATATTATCATAATAGAAGAAACAAAGAAGAGTATTCAGGATCCTGAAACTGATATTTTGATTTCTTCGAAAAAAAGGAGGAATATATATGTTTTTAAAATTTTCACCAAGCAAATATATTTTCAGATTCAAAAAGGGGAAAAAAACTGCAGAAGGAAAAGGACTTTCATTTTTCTGTATAATGAGAAACACTTCAGTTATGGCAGTACCTGTAACAGGAACTGATGCAGATTATATTTTTGAAGAAAATACAAATGATTTTCAGACTGTTACTATTCAGGGCCAGCTTTCATATAAAATCAGTGACTATAAAAAGATATCAGAACTTCTTGATTTCACCGTAGATCTGAGAACAAAATCATACATTGATTCTCCTGAGGAAAAGCTCTCAAAAAGAATGATAAATATAGCCGCTGTTCTCATCAAAGACAAAATAGGGAGCAAAAATCTCAGAGAAGCTCTTGTATGCAGCAGAGAACTTGCAGACTGTGCTGTATCTGAACTTAGATGCAGCGAAGAAATATCCCGTCTCGGCATTGAAGTAACCGGATTTTCGATATTAAAAATAAGTGCCAACCCGGAAACGACAAGGGCTCTTGAAGCAGGAACACGAGAAAGTATTCTCAAAGATTCGGATGATGCACTTTATGAAAGAAGAAACGCTTCCATAGAGCAGGAGCGCAAAATAAAAGAAAACGAACTTTCAACAGAAATTTCGGTTGAAGAAAAGAAAAAGAAAATAAGAGAAACAGAAATACAGACAAAGCGACTTGTTCTTGAAAAAAACAATGAATTAAAAAATATCGAAACTGAAAACGAAATAGAAAACAATAAAAGAAAAATAGAAGCGTCGATCGAACTCGACAGGATACAAACACAAAATGAACTTGAGAAAGATAAAATACAGATAGAAGCTGAGATCGAGCTTGAAAAAAAGAGAGAAGAGCTCGCAGCATTAAAACTTGCAAACGCAAAAAAAGAAGCAGATGCAGAAGCTTACAGAATTTCTGCAGTTATGGAGGCTTACGGAAAGCTCAATGCAGATGTACTTATCGCTCTTGCTGCACTTGACATGGAGCCTGAAAAGATGATCGCACAGGCCTTTGAAAAGCTTGCAGCCAACAGTCAGAAGATCGGAAGCCTGAATATTACTCCGGATCTGCTTGAATCACTTTCAATGAGGGAATAAAATGGAAAGACTTACTGATAATAAAATAGTCATCGTGACACAGAAAACAAGACTTGAAAATCTTATTTCAAGATATAACACACAGGGACAGGCAAAATTTTATATAGAAAGTCATGGCGGAGATTTCAATGATTATCTTACCGAACATGAAACCTATAAAAATTCTGTCAGGGCATCACTTGCCATCCTTGAAAAATTTGGACGCATTATGACAGTTGAACGTGAATATATCACTAATTTTATCTTTGGCGACAATGATCTGGTAGTCGTTATAGGCCGAGACGGACTAATGGTAAATGTTCTCAAATATCTTACGACACAGAAACTTATCGGAGTAAATCCGGATCCTCAAAGATGGGATGGCGTTCTTCTTCCTTTCTCAAACTCTGATCTCACTAAAATCATACCTGAAGCATTAAAAAACTGTCGTCCCGTAAAATCAGTCACTCTTGCTTACTGCAAGCTCTCTGACGGACAGATGATATATGGAGTAAATGACCTGTTCATAGGTCAGAAAACGCATGCATCAGCAAGATACAGACTTTCAATTGAAGGCAGAACTGAAATGCAGTCATCAAGCGGAATAATAGTATCTACGGGACTTGGCAGAACCGGATGGCTGAAAAGCATCATAGCAGGTGCTCAGGGTATAGGCAGATTCTGCGGACAAAACTCCGATCTGTCCATTTCAAACGATTTCAGCTGGGACTCTGACTATTTATATTTCACAGTAAGAGAACCATTCCCCAGCACCTCTACAGGCACAGATATTATCTTTGGTAAAATAAACAAAAATTCAGATATGGTCATAGAATCATGTATGCCTGAAAACGGTATAATATTCTCTGACGGGATCGAAAATGACTGTCTTGAATTCAATTCAGGAACGAAAGCTTCGATCGGAGTATCTGAAAGAACAGGAAATCTGATCATTTAAAAAAACAGCCTCTTCCCGGCCATACCGTTTCAAATAACAGGAACAATATGAATGGAAGAGGCTGTTTTTTAATTTTATTTTTTCTGTGATCTTAGAAATTCTTTGATGGACTTATCTGCATATTTTACTTCTTCATACAGCTCTGAAGCCGAAATACGAAAAGCACCGTTTCCGAGTATTATCACCTGCTCCATTCCGTCTGATGTTGCAACTCTTACACGATGATCCTTTGAAAGATCATGTGAGATCTTTTCTATATAGGTATCAGCCGTTTCAGCTTCTTTTGTGTATACAACGCTGATATTTCCATGTTTTTCAACTTCACGAACACTGCCTTTTATCTTGTATGCATCAAAAACAACTATGACTTCACAATTAAATACTCCCTGATAATTACACATGGTGTTGATCAGTAAACTTCTTGCAAGATCAAGATTTGTTTTCGCTGTCTCACTTAGTTCATTCCATGAAAAAATAATATTATATCCATCTACCAGAAGATACTCAGGTCCCTTTGGAAGCGGCTTCGCCTTGAAGGAAACCTCCATATCCTTCTTTTCCTTTTTTGTTTTGAAGGCATTTCTGCTTTTGTCAGGATCAGTTTTTCCATATGTCATTTCAAAAATAGCCATCAGTTCTTTTTCACTTGCATCAGCCTTTTTAAATGAATTTTTATGCTCAGGTTCTTTTTCCGAAGTATTATCTTCCATGCCTTCCTGTCTTTCAAATCTTTTTGAAAGCGGAATATGCATATGCTCATAAACCTCGTTCCACGGTACCAAAGCACCTGCTCCATGAGAACAAAATACAGAATCACATGTATTTTCTGTATCACTGTCACAGTTATATCCCAGGCTTTCAATTACCTCCGGTTCATTTCTGCACGGACGATATCCGCTGAGGCTTAGTGACAGGATTCCCTTTCCGCCTGTATATCCGGTAAGTTCAGTCTGATAGCCTCTCATTTCAGCGACAGGAGCATCACCCTTGATCACCGCTGTGTTTTCAATAATATCCGGTGCTGAAAAAACACCATCCATCCTTGTAATATCAGCCATAGCTCTTCCGACATGCTCTGAAGGAAGCTCAAGAGTAAATTCATACCATGGTTCAAGAAGAACACTTTCTGTCATTCTAAGTCCATGTCTTACTGCACGATATGTTGCCTGTCTGAAATCACCGCCCTCGGTATGCTTCAGATGCGCTCTTCCGGAAACAAGAGTTATTTTTATATCTGTAATCGGAGAACCGGTAAGCACCCCGACATGTGTTTTTTCATTTAAATGTGTCATGATAAGACGCTGCCAGTTTTTATCAAGTATCTCTTCCCTGCAGTCAGTGTCAAATACAAGTCCTCTTCCCTGTTCAAGAGGCTCCATGACAAGATGAACTTCCGCATAGTGTTTGAGAGGTTCATAATGTCCAACACCTTCAACTGCATTTTTTATTGTTTCCTTGTATGCTATATTTCCATGTACAAAATCAACATCCATCTTAAATCTTTCCATAGCGATACTTTTAAGAACATCCAGCTGTATCTCCCCCATGACCTGAACATGGATCTCCTTTAGCTGTCCGTTCCAGACTACATGAAGCTTTGGTTCCTCTGCTTCAAGTTTTTTAAAGTAAGCTAACGCCTGGGAAGGTGTTAGCTCTGAATGGATCTCTGCTTTATATGTCAATACAGGTTCTATCAGCCATTCCGGTGTATCTTCTTCATCACCGAGTCCTTCCCCCGGAAAAATATCATTAAGTCCCGCTGCTGCACAAATCATTCCCTGATATACTTCATCTACAGCCTGAAACTTTGTTCCGGAATAAATTCTTAAATGGTTGATCTTCTGAGTTTCTCCGTTTTTTTCTATAACAGATCTAACCTTCAGACTTCCTCCGGTTATTTTCATATGAGTCAGTCTGTTGCCCTGATCATCCTCAGAAATTTTATACACTTTCGCAGAAAATTCTTCTTTTTTCTGTTTCTCTATCGTATAACGATCAAACCCTTTGAGAAATTCCTCCACTCCTTTCATCTTCAAAGCTGAGCCGAAATAGCATGGAAATACTTTTCTTTCTTTAATACATTTTATTATTTTGTCATCACTGATATTTCCGTTTTCAAGGAATTCGAGCATCATATCCTCATCACATACAGCTATATCATCAAAAAATGATTCTGAGTCCGTTTCGGAAAAATCAATAATATTAGACGAAAGCTTTTTTTTGAGTTCATCAAAAATAGTTTCCTTGTATGTTCCATCCATATCCATTTTATTGACAAAAAGAAAAACCGGAATGTTATAATGTGAAAGCAGCTTCCATAAAGTTCTGGTATGATTCTGCACTCCGTCTGAACCGTTTATGACAAGTATCGCATAATCAAGCACCTGAAGTGTTCTTTCGGTTTCTGCTGAAAAATCAATATGCCCCGGAGTGTCAAGAAGATAGACTTCAGAATTATCAAGATGCATAACAGCCTGTTTTGAAAAAATGGTAATTCCACGTTCACGTTCCAGAGAATATGTGTCAAGAAAAGCGTCCTTGTGATCAACTCTTCCAAGCTTTCTTATATCACCTGAGCAATACAGCATTGCTTCAGAAAGTGTAGTTTTTCCCGAATCAACATGTGCCAGAATTCCTGCTGCAAATCGTTTCATTATGATTTTCCTTTCATAATATACTAAAACCCGGCCGCATGTCAATAATATGCAGCCGGGTGAATTTTTCAATATTAAGTGCTGTCAGAAGAATTAATTATTCTTCATTTTCAACAGTTTCTTCTTCATCTTCATCATCAGCAAGAAGTGCACGAATTGAAAGGCTTACACGCTTGTTTTCAATATCGCATTCTGTGATCTTAACATCAACTTCTTCTCCGATTGAAAGTACATCCTTAACATTGTCAACTCTCTTGTTAGCGATCTGTGAAATATGGATAAGTCCGTCAACACCGTCAATGATGTTTGCAAAAGCACCGAATGACTGGATAGAAACGATCTTAGCCTTAACTACATCGCCAACGCTGTAGTTGTTTTTGAACTGTTCCCAAGGATTGTCTTCGTCTTTTCTGTAACCGAGAGAAATTCTTCCTGTTTCCTTGTTAAGTTCCTTGATATAAACTTCAAGAACATCACCAAGCTTAACTACTTCTGAAGGATGCTTGATTCTCTTCCATGAAAGTTCAGAAACATGAACCATACCGTCAACGCCGCCAAGATCTACGAAAGCACCGTAGTTTGTGATTGACTTAACTTCGCCCTGGTATTTTTTGCCGATTTCAGCATCGTCCCAGAACTTCTTCATAGCTTCTTCTCTGATGTCCTTCTTTACGTTTTTGATAGAACCAACAGCTCTTCTGCGGGTAGGAATAACATCGATAAGCTTGAACTGAACTGTCTGCTTGAGAAGTGTTTCAAGAGCTTCTTCACGAGCAAGACCTGTATGTGATACAGGAATAAATACGCCGATTCCTTCAGAATTAACAATAACGCCGCCCTTAACGACCTTTGATACTGTACCTTCGAGGATCTTTCCTTCTTCCTGAGCCTTAACGATATTGTCAAAGCCTACAAGTTCGTCTACCTTCTTCTTTGAAAGTGTAGCAATACCATCCTGATCATTGATCTTGATAACGAGAAGATCAACTTCGTCACCAACTGAAACTACATCACAAGGTTTCTTTGAAGGATCATTAGTCAGCTCAGATAAGCTGATGAAACCTGTGTGTTTAGTACCAATATCAACAATTGCCTCAGAATTGTTTAAACCAACTATGATTCCTTTTATCCTTTCACCTGTATGTATTTTCTTGAAGGACTGTTCAAGTGCCTCCGCGAAGTTAATTTCTTCTTCATCGATGTTGTTTTGAATTTCAGCCATTTTTTGAATAACCTCCTTAATTATATAAGCCGGTGTTGATGCTCCGGCCGTGATACCAATATCAGATGCTCCTTTAAAATCAAGATCATACAGCTCATCTGCGCCTTCAATAAGATAAGTTTTGCAGTAGTCACTGCACACATTAAAAAGCTTTAAAGTATTAGAGCTGTGTTTTCCGCCTATAACGATCATAATATCAGAACGTCCGGCTAATTCAATGGCATCATTCTGACGAACTGAAGTTGCATTACATATCGTATCGAATATTTCAGCAGCATTTCTACAGGTATCGGGAATAATGCTTAAGCATTTACTCCACACTATTATATTATACGTTGTTTGCGCAACAATTGCAACCTTTTTTCCTAAAAAACCTGAGTTTTTTTTAAAAATTGTTTCAAGTTCCCTGTCATCCGCAAAAACAAAGCATTCTCCGGAGCAATGTCTGACGATTGCATCCACCTCAGGATGGTTTCTGTCACCGGCAATAAGAATAATTTTTCCATTTTCTGACTGTTCCTGGACTATTTTGTGAATTTTTGCAACAAACGGACATGTTGCGTCAATGTATTGATTTCCCATTTTTTCCAGTTCTTCATATACATTTTTTCCAACTCCATGTGATCTGAGTATTACTCTTTCATCAGACTTCAGTTCAGAAAGTTCATTTACTATTCTGACCCCTTTTTGTTCCAGATCATTAACAACATGTGAATTGTGAATGATCGGTCCGAAGGTTGCGACTTTGCCGCCCTTTTCTATTTCCTCATAAACCAGCTTTATTGCACGGTCAACACCAAAGCAAAAGCCGGCCGATTTTGCTACTTCTATACTCATATCATTTCTCCACCAGTTCTGTTATAGATCCCATAATCTTTAACTTTAATTCCTTTAATTCTCTCGGAGCAGGATCGTCGCTTATTTTAAGCTCCTCAGGTCTTATAGGCTTTCCGTATCTGACAATAACTTTTTTTCTGAATTTAAGCTTTCCTTCATAAGCTATTCCAACAGGAACTACATAAGCGTTTGATTTTGCGGCGATCAGAGCAACGCCTGTTTTTCCCCTGCCGACTTTTCCGTCCTTGGAACGCGTTCCTTCAGGAAAAATAACAAGGTTCTTTCCGCTTTTGAGTTTATCGACTGCCTGGTCGATAACTGCTCTGTCTCCCTTTCCTCTGTTGACCGGAAAAGCTCCGAATGAACGGATCAGAAGACTGAAAACAGGATTTTTGAAGAGTTCCTCTTTCGCCATATATGTACATCTTCTTTTTTCAGCAAGAGAAAGAAATATCGGATCCAGATACGATCTGTGATTACATGCCAGCACTTTTACATCACTGCATCTGAGATTCTCTTTTCCTTCATATTTTAAAGAAAATGCGATATTCATCGACAAATAGCCTATTCCCCTTATCAGCCAATAGAACATTTATTTCACCTCTGATATTTTTCTTCTGTTTTTCTGATAAGTGACTCTATCAGATCTGTTACCTCTTCTTTGGTCATGCCTGTAGTATCGACCAGAACAGCATCGTCTGCCTGTTTCAACGGAGATACGGCTCTGTTCATATCATTTTCATCACGTTTTATAATGTCTTTAAGAATTTCTTCAAATGAAATGCTTTTATCTTCAGTTTCGAGCATTCTTCTTCTTGCTCTTTCCTCAGGACTTGCTGTAAGAAATATTTTCAGCTCCGCGTTTGGAAGAACTACGGTTCCTATGTCTCTTCCGTCCATAATGATATTGTTTTCGGAAGCTATTTTTTTCTGAAGATCAAACAAAAATTTTCTTACTTCAGGAATTGCAGAAACCACAGAAGCACCCATTGATACTTCCGGAGTTCTGATCATGTCAGAAACATCCTCATTATTTACATATACTCTCTGTTCACCGTTTTCAAAACCAAGCTTTATACTCAGTGAAGGCAGAAGTGCGCATACCTCTGATGTATTTTCAGGATCGATACCTTTTTTTATAACACTTAATGCTACTGATCTGTACAGTGCACCTGTATCAGCATATATGTACCCTGCTTTTTTTGAAACTGCTTTTGCTATCGAGCTTTTACCTGCACCTGCAGGTCCGTCAATCGCAACATTTATCATCTTATTATATCCTCCGAATCATATATTTTCTCCTGCTGCATGTCCCATAGAAAATGCAGCCTGAAGATTGAAACCGCCCGTATATCCGTCAACATCAATTACTTCACCTGCGAAAAAAAGACCCTCACAGATCTTTGATCTCATGGTTTTCGGATCAATTTCCTTAACACAAACTCCGCCGCTCGTAACGATCGCTTCTTCCACCGGTCTGAATCCGGAAATGGTCATTCTGATCCCTTTTAATACTTTTATCAGATCCTGACGCTGTTTTTTTGAAATACTTCCTGCCTTGAGATCTCCCGGAATACCGCTTAACTTCGCAACGACCGGACAAAGAGCAGCCGGAAGAAGTTTTCTGAGCGTTTCTGAAAATGTCAGCTTTGAAAATTCTTCGTAGTCTCTTAACAGTCTTGCATCAAGTTTCTTCTCATCAAGACCCGGTTTCAGATCAAGAACAAGTGTATATCGTTCCTTTTCCATCTTTCTTATTCTCGAACTTGCTGTCAGCACCAGCGGTCCTGTTACTCCGAAATATGTAAATGACATTTCACCCAGCTCTGAAAATATTTTTTTGTTTGAATCAAAAAGAGAAAGCGAAATATTTTTCAGTGCCAGTCCTGAAAGATCACTGCAAAATTTTTCAGAGATCTCCAGCGGGACAAGTGATGGTACGATCTCAGTAACCGTATGTCCTGCCTCTCTTGCAAAAACATAGCCGTCACCGGTCGATCCTGTAAGCGGATATGATGCACCTCCTGTCGCAACAAGAACACTTTCAGAACTGTACTCATTGTTTTCTGTTTTTACACCAGTGCATACTCCGTCTGATATTTTCAGAGAAACAACTCTTTCCTTTATGAATTTTACGCCTCGTTTTTTCATCAGTTTTTCAAGTGCAGCAGCTATATCAGCCGCATTGTCAGAAACCGGGAACACTCTGTTTCCTCTTTCAGTTTTCAAAGTAACTCCCGCTCTCTCAAAAAAATCCATTACATCTGAAGAATCAAAAGCAGAATATGAGCTGAACATAAATCGTGGATTTACAGGTATATTTTTCATAAATTCATCAGCTGTACAGTTATTTGTAACATTACACCGACCCTTGCCGGTGATCCTGATTTTTTTTCCGACTTTTCCGTTTTTTTCTATAACAGCCACATTTCTTCCGCGTCCTGCTGCGGTTATCGCAGCAATACATCCGGCAGCTCCTGCGCCGATGACTATAACATCAAAATCCAACAAATTCACCTCTGCTCATTATCTGATTTTTCATAAACATCATATTCATCCCAGATATGTTCCAGAGTATCAAAGCTCTGGTTTATTTCATCCTGTTTTTTCAAACTTACTGCAACGATAAGTGCATTTATAAGGCTCATCGGGGCAACAAGGGAATCAGCAAAAGAAACCATGTCACTGCCTGCAGTCATAACATATTTCGCATTTCTTGCTATAGGAGAAGACATACTGTCTGTAATTGCGATGACTTTTGCCTTTCTTTCCGAACAAAAGTCCATTGCAATCGTTGTCTGCTTTGAATATCTTGGAAAACTAAGTCCTATCACTATGTCATCTTCACCGACCCTGAAAAGGCCCTGAAGAAGATCACTCGTTCCAAGATTACTTAAAAGCTTTACATCTTCAAACATTATGCTCAGATAATACTTTAAAAATGCTGCCGGAGCAGCTGCACTTCTCGATGCAACGATGTATATTCTTCTGGCTCCTGCAATTGTCTCAACAGAGCCTGCAAAAGCAGCTCTGTCTCCGTTTTCTATAGTATTTCTGATTCGCTCTATATCCAGACTCATTACTTTTTCATAAACATCTTCATCTCTCATCTGAGAACTTGCTACTTCGATTCTTTGTGCAGATGTAAGACGTACCTTCATTATTTCACGAAGATTGTCCTGAAATTCAGGATATCCGTCAAATCCGAGTTCTGTTGCAAACCTTACAACAGTTGATTCGCTGACTCCGACTATCTGTCCGAGAGAAGCCGCAGTCATGAACGAAGCCTTCTGATAATTTTCAAGTAAATAATCAGCAATTCTTTTATGTCCTTTTGACATTTCATCATATTTGCTTTTTATAATATTGAAAACATCGTTTTTCATAAAATTTCACCTTGATATATATTAATAAAAATTATTGATCCTCAAAAGATACAGATATTTTTTTTCCATCTGATTTAAAAGTAACGGAGCCTTTCAGATCTGTTCTGTATACATAATCAGCCGTCTGATGAAGTGTATTTACTGTACTTTTTGAAGGATGACCGTATTCATTTCCGGCACCGCATGAAATAACTGCATATTCCGGAAATACCTTTTTTATAAATTCTTCACCGGACGAAGTCGAACTTCCGTGGTGGCCTGCCTTGATCACATCTGCCTCCAGATCTGCACCGGCATTTAAAAGATCCTTTTCACTTTCATTTTCTGCATCTCCCATAAACAGAAAACTGTTTTTCAGGTGATCAAGTCTTAACACAACAGATGAATTGTTAAGATCATTATACTGTGAAACCGGACCGAGTATTGTGATTTTTGCATCTCCGACTTCATAACACTGACCGGGGCATGCAGTTATCAGATCAATATTGTTTCTGTCTATAGTGTCAAGCATTTCTCCGAACAAAACCGAGGATGGAACAAGATCATCAGAAAGATCGGGCATAATGATATGTCCGACCTCAAATTCTGAAAGAACAGTTATCAATCCTCCGATATGATCCGAATGAGGATGTGTTGCCACTACATAATCAATTTTTTTTACATAATGATTATTTAAAAAAGAACTAACTTTTTCGCCTTTATCCCTTTCACCTGCATCTATCAGCATGCTGTGACCGTCTGACATGATCAGTTCAGAATCACCCTGTCCGACATCAATAAAGCTTACGGTAGTATATCCGGAATAATCATACTCTTTTCCAAGATGTAAAATACTCATCATATGTTCATAGGAACATATGCCTGTTTTATCAGCTATTGCAGCAGCTGCTGTGAACACAAGAAACAGAATAAGAAGCAGAAGCCTGATTCTGTTTTTTATTTTTTTCTTTTTGTTTTGCCTTTTTGGTCTTTCCATTTTCCGGATGCATTCCTTT
Organism: Oscillospiraceae bacterium; assembly: GCA_045643005.1. GTDB lineage: Bacteria > Bacillota > Clostridia > Oscillospirales > Ruminococcaceae > HUN007. Next base: position 50,981 of record JAZUJY010000203.1, read on the forward strand.
TATCTGATGTTTTATGATTCCCTGAAAATGAAGCTTTTGGATTTGCTGGTTTTTTAGTATTTGCAAATTTTCCCTGTCCGGGTCTGAAAGTATTTCCCGGAGTTTTTTCCGAAACCAGACATTTCGGAGAATCTCCGATAAGATCTCTTCTCCCTGCCATTTTCAAAGCTTTTACAACTATATCATGATTTTCCGGTCTGAAGTACTGAAGAAGTGCTCTTTGCATGGCTTTTTCCTCAGAGGTTTTAGGAACAAATACTTCTTTCATGGTATACGGATCAAGTCCTGTATAAAACATACATGTTGAAATAGTTCCCGGAGTCGGATAAAAATCCTGTACCTGTTCCGGTCTTATCCTGTTTTCCTTTAAAAACAAAGCAAGCTCCACAGCCTCTTTAAGTGAACTTCCGGGATGAGATGACATAAGATACGGAACAAGATACTGTTCCTTGTCTATTCCCTTTGTTATCTCATAAAAACGCTTCTGAAACTTTACATATGCCTCTATATGAGGTTTTCCCATTTTGTCGAGAACAACATCCGAGCAGTGCTCCGGAGCTACCTTCAGATGACCGCTTACATGGTATTTTATCAGTTCTTTCATAAATTCATCATCCGGATCCTCCAAAAGATAATCATATCGGATTCCGGAACGGATAAAGACACGCTTTACGCCCTTTATCTGTCTTAATTTTCTCAATATTCCCAGATACTCTGAATGATTGATCTTCAAAGCTTTGCATGGTACAGGTGCAAGACATTTTTTTCCTTTGCAAAGTCCCATGGAGAGCTGCTTTTCACATCCGGGATCTCTGAAATTTGCTGTAGGACCACCGACATCATGGATATATCCTTTAAAATTCGGCATTTTAGTCAGGAGCTCAGCCTCTTTAAGTATTGACTCCTCACTTCGCTTGGAGATCTTTCTTCCCTGATGAAGAGCAATTGAACAAAAGTTACAAAAGCCAAAACAGCCTCTGTTATGGGTAATAGAAAATTCTACCTCTTCAATTCCCGGAACGCCTCCATCCTTTTCATACATAGGATGCCAGGCTCTCATATACGGAAGACTGTATACCCAATCCATTTCCTCAGTGGTAAGTGCATATGGAGGAGGAGTCTGAACAAGCATCTTGTTTCCATGACGCTGAATAATGGTTTTTCCATATACCTCATCCTGCTGATCGTATTGTATTCTGCATGCTTTTGCATATGCCTTTTTGTTTTCGCTGACCTGTTTAAGATCAGGGCATTCAGCTGCTCCGATCGGAGTATTTACAGGATCTGTAAGATAACATATTCCTCTTATTTCCGTAAGGTCATGAATATTTCTTCCGCTTTTAAGAGCATCTGCTATTTCTACTATCTGATGCTCGGACATTCCAAACATCAGAAGATCTGCTCCGCTTTCAACAAGCACGGAAGGTCTGACTGCATCATCCCAGTAATCATAATGTGCAAATCTTCTGAGAGAAGCTTCAAGTCCGCCGATAGCTACCGGCATCTCTTCACCAAATATTCTTTTTACGGCTTTACTGTATACTATAACAGCTCTGTCCGGACGTTTTCCGGCTTTTCCTCCCGGAGAATATGCATCATCAGAGCGTTTTCTTTTGGCAGCTGTATAATGAGCAACCATTGAGTCTATATTTCCGGAAGTGATAAGAAATGCATATTTCGGAGTACCGAGTTTTTTAAAATCCTTATCATTTCTCCAGTCGGGCTGCGCTATTATCCCCACTGAATATCCCTTTGCTTCAAGGACTCTTGAAATAATGGAAATGCCAAAGCTTGGATGATCTACATAAGCATCCCCTGTAATAAGAATAAAATCAAGCTGGTCGATTCCTCTTTCCTCCATATCCTCTCTGCTGACCGGTAAAAATCTGTTCAAATAACAAGCCTCCAAATCTGTTTAATACTTATTCGTTTGTGCCTTCTACAGAACGCATTTTTCGCTCTGTCCACTGTGCTTTTGTCATAAGGATCTTTCTTGGCTTGGATCCTTCAGAAGGTCCGACTATTCCCATCTGTTCAAGTTCATCGATTATTCTCGCTGCTCGTGCATATCCGAGTTTAAGCTTTCTCTGAAGAGATGAAGTTGATGCCTGTCCAAGATCAACAATTATATCAATTGCTTTTTCGATCAGTTCATCATCACCGCTCTGTGAAGAATCGATATTGCCTGATGATTTTTCACCCTTAGGAACAGGGATATTCTTTTCGATCTCATCGAGTATCTCATCACTGTACTCTGCTACGGCATTTTTCTTAATAAAATCAATTACTGCCTCTATTTCCTTTGTTGAACAGAAACATCCCTGTACTCTGACAGGCTTCGGAATTCCGGAAGGAAAATAGAGCATATCACCCTGACCCAGAAGCTTTTCTGCACCACCTGTATCAAGAATGGTTCTTGAATCAGTCTGAGACATGACTGAAAGTGCTATTCGGCTTGGGATATTTGCTTTAATAAGACCTGTAATAATATCTACGGTCGGACGCTGGGTCGCTATTATAAGATGCATGCCGGCAGCTCTCGCCATCTGAGCGAGACGGCATATTGCATCTTCAACTTCATTCGACGCAGCCATCATAAGGTCTGCAAGCTCATCGATGGCTATTACGATCTGCGGCATTGATTCTATCTGACCGCCTGATTCCGCTGCCATTTCGTTATATCCTGAAAGATCTCTTACATTGTTTTCAGCAAACAGCTTATATCTTCTCAGCATTTCCTGAACAGCCCAGTTCAGAGCGCCTGCCGCCTTTCTCGGATCTGTCACGACCGGAATAAGAAGATGAGGGATTCCGTCATAAACCTTAAATTCAACTATTTTTGGATCTATAAGAAGAAGTCTTACCTGGTCAGGAGTTGATTTGTACAGAATACTCATGATTATCGAGTTTGTACATACTGATTTTCCTGATCCCGTAGAACCTGCAATAATAACATGAGGCATTTTTGCTATATCACCGATAACTGCCTTTCCGGCAATATCTCTTCCTACAGCAAATGAAAGTCTGCTTTTTGAATTTTTAAATTCAGGACTTTCTATAAGATCACGAAGAGCAACTGTATCCTTTGAAGCATTAGGTACTTCTATTCCGACGGCAGCCTTTCCGGGAATAGGTGCTTCAATTCTGACACCGGCAGCAGCAAGATTAAGTGCTATATCGTCCGCAAGACCGGTGATCCTTGAGATCTTTACGCCGGGAGACGGCTGCAGCTCATATCTTGTTACGGTCGGACCTCTGTGGATATCGACAAGACTGGTTTTAACTCCGAAATTTTCAAGTGTGCTGACAAGCTTTACAGCTGTATTCTGCATTTCAGCATCAGAATCATTTCCGGCAGCTTTACTTATACCTGATTTCAGAAATTCGATCGGAGGAAATTTATAAGCTTTCTTTACAGGAATGTTGACAAAATCTGTTTTCTTATCAAGATCAACAACATGCCTTTCCGGTTCAGAAGGTTTTGTATCCTGCTGCTTTTCAAGCGGGATATCAATTGAAACAGTAGAATTGTCTGAATTGATCATCGAAGAAATTGTCTCCTGGTTTTCATTCAGCATAGATACCAGTTCCTCTGATTTTTTTTCTTCTTTATTTTTTCTGTTTTTGAAGAAATTTTTTATTTCATTGAATTTTTCTCCAAGATCTATATATTCATCATCATCATCGTCATCATCTATGTCGGAAGGATTTGGCAAAGGTTCTTTTTTAGGTCTGACATTTTCCTTTTTTTGTCTTACAGGAACTTTTTCCGGTTCAGGCATCCTTTCTTCGATCACTGTTTCTACAGACTCTTCCTCCTCTTCAAGCTCTCTTTGAGCCCTTCTGTATGATCTTCTTGACTCAGCTTCCTCACGAAGCGCATCAAAAGAAGATCTTATTTTTGAAAAAGGAGATGTTACCGTATCAAAAAGCCTTAAAAGCGTAAAATCAGTCATCAGCATAACAATTACAAATACGAGAAGTATAAGTATTATCTTCGCACCTGTGATTCCAAATATCGATATCAAAGGTATTCCGACAACAGCACTGAGTACTCCGCCGCTTTTCAAATTAATACCTGCATTGTACAGATAATCTATTTTATCTGAAAAATCATCTCCGCTGATGTTGCCGATAAAAATAACCTGAACAACAGAACTTAAAAGCAAAGTCAGCAGTCCGCCCTGAATAAATCTTGACAGGATCATGTCCTTTGTTTTGTCCTTGGCGATCATAAATGAGGCATAAAAAAGTATAGGTGAAACCAGAAATACTGAAATACCAAAGCTTCCGCGAATAAGTTTGTGAAGAGCAAACCAGCCGGCAGAGCCTTTTACAAGCGTAAGCAGTAAAATAAGAACACCTATAGAAAACAAAATAATTGACCAGAAATTATTATCATATGAATGAACCTGAGCCTTTTCTTTAGCATCAGATTCTTTTTTCTTTCTTTTTTTCTTTCCCGTAGTGGATACTTCAGCCATTTTAAACCCCTTTCAAAAAGTTACAGTAAAATTAGCCGCATATATAATTAATTATACCACGATTCATGTAATTCATGCAACTGTTTTTGAAAATAAGTGATTTATAAAAATACGTTTTTATTATCATATATCAGAAACGAACCAAAAAAACGCTGTTTCTTTTCAGAAACAGCGTTAAATAAAGCATGAAATTAATCATTTATATGCTATTATTCTGCATCAGGAACCATACGTCCGGAACTGTCAAAATGATGTACAGCACCTTCGTACTCGTAATCGCCCTCGACGATAATACCATTTTCGCCAAAGTAGAAAATAGTACCGTTCATAGGAACAAAGCCTAACTGCAATGAACCATTAGGATCAAAATAGTACATATCACCGTCGATCATCGTGTATCCTGCAGCCATTTTTCCTTCGTTTTCAGGATCAAAATAATAAATTGCTCCGTTTTCCTGGAATGAATGCCATCCTACCATTCGTTTACCGGAATCATCAAACCAATAATTTTTACCATTTATTCTGATAAATCCTGTTACGCATTTTCCATCATCATCTTTTCTTGATGAGAAATAGTAAACATCATTTCCATCTGTTCTGAAATCACTGAATACCTGTCGGCCGTCAGGATCAAAGAACATCTTGCCGCCGTTGATATTCTGCAATCCTGTGAGCATCTTATATGTATTGCTGTCAAACAGATAGAACAGATTGCCATCCTGGATCCTTCCTGAAATAAGTGCTCCGTCCTGACCGGCAAAGTAGTGATCATTACCAATACTGATATGTCCTTTAAGCATAACGCCCTGATCATTAAAGATATATTTCTTTCCTTCAATATCAGTAAGACCTACTGCTGCTTTTTGGTTCTTATCAACGTAATACTTGCTTCCGTCCTCTTTCTCATGCCAGCCTGCTGTAAGATCCTCTTTATTTGAATTATTCTTTTCAGATCCCTTTGTAGTAGTTGTTGTTACAGCTTTGGTTGTCTCTGATTTACCGGAATCAGGAATATATGTTCCTTTTTCATCAAAATCAAAATCCATTTTTTCGCCGTTAAATTCAATATCTTTATATTCACCGGATGCTGAATAATATTCATTTGTGAAATAATGATAAACAGTACTTCCGTTTTCAAATGATTCTACCCAGCCTCTCTGAAGCTTTCCGTCCTCATCAGCATAAAAATACTTGGTTGTCTGATTTTCAGTTACCTGAGCTTTTTCTTCTTCAGAAAGAGAGTCATATTCATCAGGAGAAATTTCTTTGCCATCCAATGTCATTACGGAAGCACTGCCTTCGAACAAACCGGTCAGTGCAAAATACTCATCACCGAAATAATATGCATCCCCGCTCGCTGTAACTTTAAAACCTTTTATAGCTTTTCCGTTATTGTCAAAATAATAAACATGATTAATATCAGATTTATCCTCTTCAGGTGTAACGATCTTCAGATCTCCTTTGAACATTTCAAAAGCTTTACTGTCTGAAGCATCATTAAAATAATAAAGATCATCCTTTATATATGTAAGTCCTGTGCATATTTTACCTTTTTTATCTACATAAAAAAGCTTCTTGTCATGCTTTCTCCATCCGGGAGTAATACCACCATCTTCATCGAAAAAATAAGTATCAGTTCCGATAACGGTCTGACCCACTGCTTTTTCATGATTTGGGAGATAATAACAAGTGTCACCTTTTTCGTTATTGTTCCAGCCTACTATTTCTGTTTCCTTAACTTTGTTTTTGTCATTAGAAAACAATATACCGCTTACTACTGGAATTGCAATCAGAACAACAGCTCCGAAAACACACATTCCTATAAGCATCGGATCCTGTTTTTTCTTACGTCTTCCCGGACTATACTTTGCCACTGCCATGCACCTCTAACTAATATTTTTTTAGTACCGAATACTAACATTTTTTATTTTATCATATTTTATTTTACTTTTCAAGACGAAAAATACAATATAATAAAAAAAAGCTGTTTGATTCATATTGTAGTCCTTCTCTACAATATATCTGTTTAGGTCAATATGATTCATAACTTCCATGAAAGAATACACTGGATCAGTAATATCAATAATTTTTTCGTAATCCACTTGTAATTTCAGCTGGATTGGTGTATAATTAGTCTCAGTGATTTTCATGATTTTGCAACTTGATTATATCACAAAAAATTAGCTGCACACAAGTGGTGCAGCTAATTTTTTATAAATGGTAATGGGGAGTTTTTTAACAGCCCCTTTTTTTACTGTATTTTTTGCTCTTTGCTGTAATTTAATTATAATTCATAATTATGTCCTTGAGCAGAATAAGATCAACGACATTTACTTTACCGTCATTATTCATATCTGCAGCAGAAAAACTATACTCAACGTCATTTCCGAGAAGAACTTTTATAAGTTTTGAAAGGTCCTCCGCGTTGACAGTATAATTCTGATCAAGATCTCCGTCAAGCATCGCCACTTCTCCCATGATCGGAGGCAGATATCCGTCTGTGTCAACCGCTTCAGTATCCGGTGTCACATCAGTTTCTATCCAGGAAGTTCCTATCTCATGTTCTGTAACGATCTCAGCTTCAGTTGACGGCTCCGTTTCTTTATAAATACTCGGCCATTCTGTTCCTATAAGTCCCGGTGTTGTTGCCGGTGTTGTTGCCGGAGCTGTAGAAGGATATTCATCGATCGGATAATCTGTTTCCGCAGCCATGACTCCCATTTCAGGTTCAATATACTCTATATAGGTCGGACAGTCTGTTTCCGCAGCCATGACGCCGGCAGTACGGGCTATAACCGTAAGCTCGTCAGTAGTTGTCTCTGTTCCAATAATTTCATGGCATGCTGTTGTATCTGCTTCTGTTGTTTCTTCAGTAAGCGGCTGTGCATTTACAGCTGAAACTGCTGATCCGACTGTTGCTGCAGCCAAAAGAGCGGTTATTTCTTTAGTAAATTTACGCATTTTAATATACCTCCATTCAAAAAATCATTTTCAAATATAATACCCGGTATCTTTCTGAAATGCTACACTTTATAAAAAAATAATCAAACCTTTTTTCCATCCTTAAAAACAGACATCATTTCATTTGTAAGACTGCTTGAATCCGGCTGGAGTTCAATTTCTTCCCTCTTTACCCACTCAGCAGACTTAAGCTCGCCCATATCGGGATGAAGCTCAGGATCACCGTCGACTTCACAGAAAAATCCTGCAAGAAGGTCATTTGCCATTCCCCACGGCTGGGATTTGTAATACCTTATATTTTTGACTTTTATTCCCGCTTCCTCCATAACTTCACGCCTTACAGTCTCTTCAAGCGTCTCACCGATCTCGGTAAATCCTGCGACCAGTGCGTTGTGTCTGTAGCCGGTTCTGTATTTTGTGATGAGAAGGCTGTCACCGTTTATAACTCCGGCAATTACCGCAGGCATTATCCTCGGATACACGGTATTTCCGCATTTTTCACATTTTTTAGCTCTTTCTCTGTCTGAGTGGATCATCAGACTTCCGCATCTTCCGCAGTACTTTGTGTCTCTGTACCAGTCAGCCAGATGTTTTCCTGTCATTACCGCAAAAAGCTGATGCTTCTCGGCTATCTTCATTTCTCTCAATGTTCTGATGTCTGTAAACTCATAGCCTTCAGCATCTCCTTCAAAATCCTCAGCCAGAAAATACGGATTCTGGTCAAGCTTAAAAAGAAATCTCAGCTTTGTTCCTTCAGGCAGCTCAGCAACACTCGGAATTCTGAACCAGCCGTTTGTATCTGAAAGTATTTTTCCTCCGTCAAATATCAGAACAGGGTTATTTGGATTTGGAGCAACATCATTGTCATACTGATTATATAATCTGTGCGGAAAAATATCCTGTATCATATTTTTTATCCCTCTTTTTTACATAGTTTCATAAAAATATTTTATCACGTCTGTACAGGAAATTCAACGAAAAATATATTTTTAATAGTTGTCTGATTTCAAAAATCTCACTTTAAGGAATCCATGATATTTTTCGGAACGGACTGTAAAAAACCAATGCATGAAATTATACAAATCAAAATAAACCCAAGTCCCGAAGACAATGCATATATATTGAGCAGCTGTGACATTGAGATTTGTATTTTATCGTTTATCATAACAGTAATTACTTTATTTATAATCAAAACAAATATTTCATAAACCGGAAATGAAATGAGCAATGAAGCAATTATAATAAATATCTGTTCAAAAATAAATTCTGCAAACAATGAACCTCTGTTCATCCCTATTGCAGCAAGCATTCCGTAATATTTTTTTGATGAATTTATATTTGTTTTTACTATACTGAAAACACTTAAAATCATTGCAAATAACAAAAAAGCACAAATTACAGACAGTATTTTTTCGCTTACATCTGACAATTTTTCTGTATATGAAAGTCCTTTAAGCAGTTCTTCGCTGCAGTATATGTTATTTTCAGTATTAAACTGCTGAACATCATTATATACATCTGTATTATTCAGCAAATTATTTATTGGCAGATAAAAATCCACATTTTCGCCGCCTGCACAATAGTTTCTCACATTTTTGATTGAATCAAATATTATTATATCACTTTTATAAAAAGTACTTGGCATATTAAAATAATTACCATTTAAAATGCCCGCAATCTTTGCGTTTTTTATGTACTCATGATCATCAATAAAAAATGACACATTTTTTCCGACAACACTTCCGGGATTTTCTATATTATAAATTGAAAAGATCCTGCTGCTTATTAATATTTCTCCTGAATTTTCTGCAGGACCGCCATACAAAAAAAGATTTTCATCCGGATTATTATGTTCAAACTGCTTTTGCGTATTTATATCCATAGAATCATATTCACTAAGATACAAATCGACAGCAAAACCGGAAGAAATTGAATTTAAGCTGCTATTTTCCCTGCTTTTTTCATCTGTTCCATCATATTTTTTATTATCAACTGACATAACAGTACGGCTGAATTTGATAAATCTATGTTCTTTATCAGATATATATCCCATTATGTCGGGAAGAATCCGGCAAACCGGTGATACCGTGTTTTCAATCATTGACAAATTTTTAAACATATCCGCATCTTTGTACGATATTTCTGCGTTATCCGAAACAACCGAAGAATAACTGACTGCATTATCAGTTAAGTTTTTGTACAGTACATCATCATAATAATTTTGAATTACTCTCAAAATAAGAAAAGAACTTTGTAAAACTGCATTTATAAATACTATTCCTGCCATTAAACGAAAAGCATATTTTCTTTTATATAATATATTTCTGAGGGCATTTGAAATACAATACAAAGGTTTCATAAATTCCTCCCGCTGCTGTCCGAAAATGTTTTGGATATGACTGACTTAATTCTAAAAAGAACAAAAAAAAGACTGACAGCCAGGATAACAAAGCTGATAATGAACTGATTGATCGGAAATCCACGAAGTTCAAAATCAATACCAAACAGATCAAAAAGATAATTATCAAAGTAATTCATAATCAGCATACAAATACATCCTGAAACCATCAATGAAATAATCAGAAGCATTCCAAGAAGAATAAATATAATTCTTACAATATCCTTTTTCGGCATTCCGATAATATAATTAACCGCATAAAAGTCTCGTCTTTTACTAAAATAAAGATCTGAAAGATAGATCATAATACCTGTCAGTGCTGCAAACAATATAACAACAGATGCATAAAACGATGCAAACATCATATTTACAGCTGAGTACATTTCATCCGAATAAGAATAGTTCATATCATACTTTTTTAGAATATCTATGTATTCACCTATTTTTTTTAAGTCAGAACATTTCAACAAAACATCATATTTTTCCTGAGTGTTTTCGGCAACCATGTTTCTTACTTTTTCATATGCACAGTCTGTTATAAAAAGACAGCAGATATCTTTGTCAGCTTTATAAATTCCCGCCACTTCAAATACATAACTATCCTGATCAGGATCAGGAAAACTGTATTCAAGAGCATCTCCGGCATTTATTTTATAAAAACGAGATAATTCATCACTGATCCAGATATAATCATCGTCAGAGTTAAAATCAGTATTACCGGAAATCATATTTTCAGATAAATAAATCTTATAATTATCTTTTAATTTTGAAGTTTCACAAATTACACCTTCACTGTCATTTGAAAGAATGCAGCCGGAATTACTATTATAATTAAATATCTGAGATTTAAATGAAAAACTAATATCAGATCTGATATGTTCAAGTTCAGCATCGTTCTTTTCAAAAAATCTCTCTGCATCGCCTATTTCACAGCATTTTACAGAAATATAGTTATATCCCAGTTCTTTTGCTATATCGGATATTTTATCCGGAGTATCCGAAGCTGCTCTGAGAATTGTAATAGTTATAGATTCGAGACAAACAAGAATAATAAAATACAGCAAAAAAATTCTGACAGAGTGAATGAATTCCCTGAACGCAACTGTTAAACAAGATTTTATATTCATTATTATTTTTCTCCGATTTTACCGTCTTTAATATAGACTATCCGGTTGGCCATACGTGCTTCATTCATATTATGAGTTATCAGAACAATAGTTTTCCCATTTTTATTTAATTCTTTAAGTATATCCATTATTTTTTCTGTATTTTCAGAATCAAGATTTCCGCATGGTTCATCCGCAAGAATGATCTCAGGATCATTTGTCAATGCTCTGGCTATACAAACACGCTGTTTTTCTCCTCCGGAAAGATGTCCTGCCGGTTCATTTATTTTCCCATCGAGTCCAACCAGCTTAAGACATTCCAGAACCCGTTTCTTTCTCTGAGCAGAAGATACTCCAGCTATAATAAGCGGCATTTCAACATTATGAAAAACAGGATACAAATTTTCAAGATAAAAAGACTGAAATATGTATCCTATTTTTTTGTTTCGTAAAACTGAAAGCTGCTTGTCTGTCATGTTTTGAATTTTTTCACTGTCAATAAAAATATCACCCGATGTCGGACGTTCAATAAGTCCGATCATATTCATAAGAGTTGATTTTCCGCTGCCGGATTTTCCTGTGACAGCAACAAATTCTCCTTTTTTTATATCAAGATCAATATTGTTCACTGCATAAAAGTCTACACCTGAACAAAATTTTTTTACCAGATTTCTGCATTTAATCATAATTTTAAGTCCTAAAATATTTTTTCAAAGCTCTGTGTTGTTATAATGCTTATTTAACTTATTTTCCTTTATAGCAATAAGCATTTTCCATAGTATTTCCAACAAAACATTTTTTTTCTTTTATATCAAAATACAGAGATATGCCATACAGCTGTTCGTCCGGTTCTTTTACTAACAGAGAATAAGAGTCCAGCTCTTCACCAGCCAGATCAATTGATCTTTCAAGGTCATAACTAAATTTTTTCATATCATAGGCTGATTTATAATCAATTCCAAATTCTTCTTTTATTTTTTCACGTTCTTCGATTTCATTATCAAGGTCATGGTCATGATCATGATTTAACGTATCATCATTTATGTTCATTTCAAGCTCATACATTATTACAGCTAAGTTTTCACATTCTTCGTAATTAATATTTTCCAGATAAACGGTTTCTTTGTCAATTACTATAAGTGATTTTTCACCTGCGTCATTTACAAATTCATATTTTCCATACAGCATTTTTTCATCGCTAAAAAAATTCGGCAGCAGTATCACAGAAATACTAAGCAATACCAATATTACTGCTGCTATAATCACTATTTTAATTTTATTCGACTTTTTTTCCATATTCAACTCATCCATTTCCTAATATAATAAATACCATTAATAATTACCCATAAAAAAACAGCTATTCAAAGCTCTGCTTTTAACAAGCAGAGGCGATTCGCAGAATCGCTTCCGTTCAGTCGGAGATTGTACTCCGACTGAGCGGAAAGATAGAACCCGCCGCCTGCAGAGGCGGGGGATATCCTCTGTGTTGTTATATCCTGTTATTAACAGGAAGAAGCTCGTGATATCCTAAGTTCAGTTATAAATTAAAGCATTTTCTCATATATCCATATTTCAAAAAATTAACTTAATTTGATAGCTAAATAAACTGAATTATTTTACTTCATTAAGATATAGTCTAACTTTATTATCAATAATTTTTACAGTTTCATCTATACTTTGATCGTCATTAAAAAACTTATTTGTTTCTTCATAAACTATTTGAAAAATATATTTATCAGAAATAAAATCAAAACATTCTTTCTTTGAATAATCAAACATTTTGTCTATAATATCACTATTACGATCGTTGTACATACTTTTTCTTGTTTTTTCAAAAGAATCTTTATTTACCGGAAAAATGACAGCATCTTTACCTGTAAGATTATCCTGGTATTCTTCTGAAAGCAGATAACTTACGATTTTCCATGCTGCATCTTTTTTTGGCGATTCTTCCGTTATTCCTATATACGTATTTGGTTTTAAACATGAATACATATTATCGTCTGTCGGGAAACCCAAAAGCAAAAATTCTTTTAGTACGTTGTTCCTGATTTTTAAAAGTACTGATTCATTTAAATTAACTTTTTGAAGTAAACATTTGTTTTCATCAAAACGCTTATCTTCTTTTTCAAAATCGCTCAAAGACATTATCTGAAATTTTTCTTTAACAGCATCTTTTTTTATAAATTTTAGTATTTCCAAAAATTTTTCTGTATTAAAGTTACAGTCTTTTTTTTCAGAATCAACATATTCTCCAATGTTGCTGTAAACAAGAACATCAAGTAATTCTTCAGCAGTCATATCATAAAATATATGATTCTGACCGTTATTCAACTGAAGCAGATCAGCATAAGTCAAAACATCATTTTCAAATTTACTGCTGTCACAGATCAAAGCTTCAGCTGTAAAATCAAGAACATAATATTCTGTCTTTCCAGAAGCTGAACATGCCTTATTTATATTTGCAAGCATATCATCTGATGAAATATTTTTATCTTTTTCAAAAAAAACATTTAAATCAGTAAAAAAATCATCACGGCAAAATGAACTCATATCTGTATCATAATCCCATATGACTGCATCCGGAATTTCGCCTGATACAACGGATTTATCAAATTCTGAAATACTGTTTTTTTCTTTTATTTTAATATAGCATTCTGTACTCGTATTGTTAAATTTGTTTACTGCTTTTCGAAGAACCGGTGATTCACCCAGCACAACCAGATCTACGACTGTTCTGTTTTTTAGCTTTTCTATGGTTTCTTTATCAGCCTTTTTTAATAAACAGACATTTACTGACTTATCATCATCTGTTGTTGAACAAACAATAGTACCGTTTGGTTTTAAACATACCTTATCATGATCGGTATATAACTGAGAATTATTCCAGTTAATAATTTCTTCAGACTTTTTTTCAGAATCTGTGTATCCGTATACAGATTCTGATTCAGCGTAGCAGAAATCATAATTATCATATCCGCAGTATATCTTATCAACATTGTCGATATTGATGCCATGAACTGTTTTTTTCTCATTTCCCGTCTTATAGTCAACAGAAATTACCGTGAACTTTTTATTTTTGTCTGCATATACCATTTTAAAGGTACTGTCGTTATCGGAAGGAAAAACACCGCATATATCTGAACTTATTTCTTCTTTTTTGTCCAATAACATCTTTCCTGCAACATCAGATACATTATAATTAAGATAATATTTTTCAGTATCTGATTCATATGTTATACACCCAACATGAATAATTCCGGAATCATCAATATACAGTCCGCATATTTCTTCAATATTTTCAGTATATGTAAATGAACACAGCTGTTTTTCAGAACTGCAAACGGAAATCCCTTTATCACCGGTTATCTGAATAAAATAAACATTTTCATCTTTATCGATATAAACTTCGCCAAGATATCCTTTATCAGTATAAAAAACTTCATTGTCAGCCACTGATCCGTTTTCATCGATTTTACATATTGAAAATGTGCGATAATCGTTTTTTGAATTATATATATATATATTATCGTCTTTTATATATACACAATCATTTGATCCTTCTGACACGCTGTCAGCTATTTTTTCACTGATCTCTGATTTAAGATCGTATCCGAAAATTCCATCCGGTTTTGAAATATAAAAGTCATATTTATTTGAAGACTGTCCGGAAGAATTCAGTAAATCTCCTGTAAAAAATGTACTGTTATCAAACTCACATTCATATCTTTCGACAATACTACCATTCTCACATGAAACTTCATTAATACTATACTTGTTTGAATTATTTTCTTTAAAGATAATAAGAAGATTATTATCATGATTTATGCACAGATTTTTGATTTCACCGTCCATGTCAGAAAAATCATCAATACAGTATTTAACTTCAAATTTATCTGACACGCTGTAAACAGCCGGAGAAAAACTATTTGAAAAATTAAGTGTAAGTACATAATATCCGTTTTCATCATTAGAAATAATCTTCACCGGTATCTCATTTTCTTTTAAGTGCAAATTGTTCGATATTTCTTTATCATTTAAAAAATTCAAAGAATTATCATATTCTTTTGTGAGTGATTCTATTGTACCGGTATTTATCATATGAAAAAACAAGTGACCGGAACTGTCTTTAAAAATTGACTGCACTCTGAAATCATCAGACAAAAAAACATCATTTACTTTCTTACCTGTTGTTTTTTCAAACTTTCCGGCTCTGGAACATGAATTTCCATCAATATACCCTACATATACCGCAGAATCATCCGCATAAACAGCACTGACCACTGAACAATTATCAATTTCCAAAGTTACTGATCGGTAACTGTTTTCTGTTTTATCATATATATCAATAACAGTCTCACATGCAATATTTGATAACGAACCAATTGCATATACAGCATTATCTGTACTTTTTAAATATGATATATTATCCAATTCTTTGATGTCATCAGAATATATACCTGAATAATAATTATCAGAAGGTATTATCTGTATATCACGTTCATCATTTTGACATCCGTTTAACATTGGCATTAATGACAGCATTATTAATGACCAGTATTTTATTTTTCTCATATCTTTTCTTCTCCACATTTAATATATTAGGAATTATACCACACATTTTTTTTAATGTCAACAGAACGCAAAAAATGTTAAAAAATCAATCATACCCACATATATTAATTAAACAAAATGACAAGTTTTTGTTCAGTTGTTAAAAATATCAAACAAATGCATATAGACACATAAAAAATATTCATGTTTTAAGATTATCTGAAAATACAGAAAAGCTCCCAAACTGTACAGAAAGCTGCTAAGAAAAATGTTACGCCGGCGGTAATTTTTAACGGCAGCTTATCGAACAGCTTTTTAATTCCGGGCTTGAGAAGCTTCATGTAAAAAACTGCAAGAAGTCCGAAAATACAGCTGCTGATAAGTGATATCCTGCCCTGGAACTGTAACGGCCAGTCATCATATGACCAGAGGATCATGTGGAATTTGTATTCCAGAATATATGATGCTCCAAGTTCAACAGCTGTTGCGATCAGAAAGCTTCCCAGGAAGTACAGAGATCCGTTTTTGATCCTGTGAAGAACCGCATCCAGAAACAATACTCCGAAGCCGTATATCGGACACATCGGCAGATGCAGAACACCTCTGTCATAATACTGATGGTACATGATATTGACGGTTATTATCTCATACAGCCATCCGATAAATGAAGCGATCATAAACGTAAACAGAAGCCTTGAAAATGTTTTGATCTTCATGATGTTTCTCCTTTGAAAAAACATTTATTTCTCTTTTACACGGCTATAACAGATATACAGAATAACCCCTGTCAGTGCGCCGAATGATACATCACTGAGAAAATGTGCACCGAGAACGATCCTCGAAAGCATGATAAACGGGGCACTCACTGCTGCAATGGTAAACAGCAGTCTTTTTTTGTTTTCAAGCTTCGGCATAACGAGCGCCAAAGCAGGAAAAACCATAACGTCCAGAAACGCGTCTATGGAATGACTGCTCGGAAAAGAACTGAAGTCATCCCCTTCAAGATCATACTGAAGCTTAAGAGCTTTCATGTTTTTGTCTATAACGTACCACGGCTGATAATCAACATTTTCGAGTTCCATTTTTGTTATCAGGAAACGCGGTCGCAGGAATATTGCTTTTACTGCAAGCGGAATCAGAAATGCCAGAGTCATAAAGATAATAACTGCAAGCAGTTCTCTGACGATATGTCTGTCATATTTTTTCACACTTATGAAAAATCCGATAAAAAACAGCGGGAACATTGCGAGGAGACCTGCTGCCATTGCTTCTTTGTCAGTGACAGGTCTGTCAAAATATACTCCGAGGCATGATTTTTTGAGAAGTCCCGAAGTACTTATCCATGACGTCAATGCGCCGCATATCAGGCATACTGATGACAGTGCGGCTTTTGCAAATTTTGACTTGTCCGACGAAAAGATCTGTCTTGTCATGCAGCCGTAAAAGAAAACATATATTCCGAAGAAAATATACATCGCGGCAGCTGATATTATCATGGAAACCGGTTCCTTCGGAGTATACAGGGTTTCGGATATCTGTTCATCAAAAAATGTTCCGGCCAGAAACAGCGTGCCAAAAACAATAAGTGAAATAATGCAGAAAATATTTATCTTTGAATTGGTTTTTTCTTTATTCATCGTTGATCCTCTATAAAAATATCATAATCTTATTATTTTCAATTTTGCATTTATGCTTTTTTGTTTTTTTGATTTCATTATAACATATTTTGATAGTGTATTCAACAATACATATTTTCATAAAAAAATATCAGAAAACAGCACGTTACTATTCACGGGTTAGCCAGGGTGCAGATTTGATTCTGCCCCCTGCTTTTCTCTTAAAAATGGTAATCGGAGTCTCTTCCGAGTCTCCAATTACTATTGAAATCATCTGCTTAATTATCGCAGATGATGGCTCGA
>JAZUJY010000204.1:0-4325 GCA_045643005.1 Oscillospiraceae bacterium
TGAATATTTTATGCGAAGTAATGAAGGAGAAAGTCAAGGAAGAAAGCCGCAGGAATACTTACGTATTTCAAGGTTTTCTGACGCAGAATTTCTTCTTCAGGACAAGCAGAAAAATTCAAGATTTAGTTGGTGGAGCAATAGATAACGAGGTGAAAAAGCATGAAAAAAAATATTCTCATAGCTTTGATATGTTTTTCATTACCTGTTTGTTTCATTTCCTGCCACGATAATGATCTTATGGTAAAAAACGGTGTATACAGGATTGCAGATACTGATGCTACTATTACTTTAGGAGAAAACAATACTCTTACTGTTCACGGATATGATTTTACAAAAATGGAAAAAGAAGTATACGAGGATGTAATGATTCGACTTGAACAATCGAAACTTCCAAAGGGAGAAACGATCAGCGAAGAAAGGATCAGTGAGATAAGAGACAGAGTTGATTTGACCAAACAGTTTCTTGACCAAACCGTCTCCTATGAAACACAGAAAGAGGACGGTACTATCGGTATCTATGTACCTGTAGAAAACTCCGAATTCTTTTTCTATGCCCAGTATTTTCCAAACAACGACAGTCTTGTTTTTGATGAACATATCCTTAAAAGAGAGGATAAATAACATATGATCGAAATATCAGACCTGTGCAAATGCTATGAAACAGGCAATAAAAAAATAACAGCCGCAAATAAGCTGAACCTTCGTATTAATGACAGAGAATTTGTAAGTATAATTGGACGTTCCGGAAGCGGAAAATCTACGTTTCTGCATCTTATTGGCGGACTTCTCCCCTGCGACAGCGGCAGAATCATTGTAAATGATCTTGAGATCACTTCTTTGAAGGCTGCACAGCTTGCTGAATACCGTCTGAAAGAAACCGGATTTGTATTTCAGGCGTTTAATCTTGAACATCAATATACTATATATGACAACATTCGTATAGCATTGGTTATCGCAGGTGTACCGTGGTCGGAACATAAGGAAAGGATAGAAAAAGTCCTTGAAAAAGTTGGACTTGCCGAAAAAATATATGTCAAAGCATCTGATCTTTCAGGCGGTGAAAAACAGCGAGTTGCCATTGCAAGAGCTTTGATAAATGAACCAGATCTCATTCTTGCGGATGAGCCATGCGGCAACCTTGACAGTGCAAATTCAGAAATGATAATGAATATTTTCTCGGATATGCACAAAAGTGGCAAAACAATTGTCTTAGTAACACATGATATGATCGATGCGGCAAAAGCCGAAAGAATAATCGAAATATCAGATGGAGCGATCATCAAAGATGAAAAAAATATCAATACTATGGCTTAGTTTAAAGGAACTGAAGCAGAATTATTTTCTTCTGCTGATAAGTTTTTTACTGCTGACTTCTATACTGACAGCAGCTTTTTTTGTTTCAATAGCTTCATCTAATGTCGTTGAAGCATTTTTTGATTATATATCTTCAAGCAGTTCCGATAACGAAAATGATAAAGAATTTTCGTTCACACTTAGCGGACTGCAATACTCTGCAGTTGATACTATTTCAGATATGCCTTTTGTGTCTGTAATACCTGACGATATCAGTCTGGTCGGTTCTGATTTTTTCTATGACGGCAGCGATCTTGATGAATACTTTATCATGGCACATTATCCGCATTCTGAATTACAATATACAATAACAAAAGGTATTCCTTTTACCGAAGATCTTAACAACAGTGAGCTTATCTGGATATCGAAGAATTTTTCAGAGGAGACAAACTGTGATCTTGACAATATCATCATCAATCGGATTTCTTCCGATATAACAGTTGAATATACAGTTGCAGGCATATTTGAAAGCGATTTTAATAGTACAGATATTTTAGTGCCGTTTGGAACTTTTTATACATCAATGGAAAAAAACGGTTTATATATTGATACAACTATGGCAGGAACTATTTCCAATATCGCAGACTATAAAAAAATATCAGCTGAACTGAAAAAACGTGGCGTTCATGCATCAAGCGGATATGATGAGGAATTAAAAGTTCTTACTCTCATGAATGTGCTTTTGCAGGCATTATTCGTAATTGTCAGCGTTGCAGGTATATGGACTTTTTCAAATCTTTGCAGTATAATTCTTAACAACAGAAAAGGATTCATTATTCATTTGCAGATACTTGGCATGAAACCGACTCAGACTCTATGGGTTTACGGCACACTTATCATTGCAATATCCGCATTTGCTTTAATACTTGCAATGATATTTACGAATTTCTTTTCTTTGTATATCATTGATTTTACTAAAAAGTTATATCCTGAACTTGGAACAATGGAGTTAAGCAATACATCACAGCTTATAAAAGGTACTGCAGTATTCCTGATTACTGTTTTTCTTGTTCTGATTCGTGCTTATAAGAATATTCGCTGTACAGAACTTATAAGTCAGCTTAGTACAGTACAATAACGGAGCATACTTATGATAAAAGCATTATTTATAGCATGGAAAAACTTCAAATGCAAAAAAAACGTTATGATAAAGCTGATATCATGCTTTTTTATAATGATATGTGCGATTTCGATTTTTTTTAGTTACACATCTGCAACAAACTCGCATCTTGATGAAATAATCAATGGCTCTATCGCAAAATCATACGTTGAGACCGAAACAATGTTAAATCTGGAGAAATATCCGCTTATCACAGAAGTAAAAGATGTAACGCACTTTGAATTTGATGATACTTTGATTAGTTCGGTTGTGTTAAAAATTAATGGTCAGGAATACGAAGGAGTCAACGATCAGAGTTATGACTTTGTGCATCCTCTTTCTGTAGGTACATCAAGATCGGTGTATGATGTTCCGTTTCTTATTGACGCATATAACAGCAATTTGTCATTGTTCACAGATAATGATATAATTGAATATAATTCCAAATTTGGCGGCAAATCACCTGAATTATATGGAAAAGCCGATCTGTCATCCGAAGACATTATTATTTCTGATTATATGCTTGAAAGATTTGGCATAACTCCTGACAGTTCACTTATTGGTTCTGAGATTACATTATATAATTCAGAAACAGATGAGATATACTGTGAAAATCTGAAATTGTCATGTATACTTGATTCGGATATTTTCAGAGTAAGTTCCGTAAAACAGTTCGGGCAGATAATAACATCATCTGAAAATCCAAAAGCAGATTCGGGTGAACGAAAGTATTATAATTATGCTGAAAACTATATTTCAGCTTATGAACTGACAGACAAACTTTCAGTTGACAATATACCTCACACAGCCTCTATAGAACTGTTTTACTTTAAAGAAATATATAAGCAGAATCTTATCGTTTCAAGAATAGTGGCGATAATAATGATAGTATTTCTCGTTGCGCTGACAGTAAGTATTATTACTGTTTTATATTTCTATTACCGCAGCCAGCTTGCTTACCGCCGTATGCTTATTGCAGTAGGATTAAAAGAAAAAGAACTTTTTCTTATCATTCTTTTCGAGATCACTATTTGTCTTATTATAGCTTATATTACCGCATTTGTTGCTGGTACGGCTATTATGTTTATAATGAGCAGATATCTTGCATCAAATCTTGATATTGACAATATGTTCAGCATTTCAAGACTTTGGTCAATTTCTTCTGTAACAATGTTAATTGCCTTTTTCGCTGTAATAATATTCTCAATGCTTTCATCATGCAATATTAAAAAAATTGTTTAAAATAAGCGTTAATCGTGGCTGTATCAAAAAGAAACATTTTTCTCAACCCGATATGTCGGATTTTAATCATCAGTATCGCACTTTATCCCGTAACGTTTTCAACCACTAAAGCATAGTCCATATTATAAAGCCGCCTGTTTAACACGCAGGCGGCTTTAAGTTTATATTCAGTTTACATTGGACATTCTTCATCTGCTTTCTGGAATAATTTCTTCCATTCATCATTCCGTTCTTTTATGATATCGCACAGTTTATTATAATCTTTTTCTCCGATTGTGTCTGTATCAAGCATACACTTATGGGCATCTCTAAAAACCCGTTTTGAGTTAGAAAAAGCAGATAGGTACAGCAGATGCTGTGCATAGCTGCTTTTTCTCAGAAGGGGTTTTTAGAGGTGCCCATAAGGTCGTTGTCCTTTAAAACGTGATGCGATATCAGTAACTTTTTCCTTTCATGTTCCCGATTTTGCTATTTTATACTGCTTATCGGCATTATGCACCCAGACAACAAGTTTCAGAAACAAAATAAGTATGCAGCTGTTCAACCTGAAAATTATAGACCTTAACGGGTGAATCAATTGGAAATTGATATCCGATATAATAATATCGATTTCCTCATCAAAATTCTGAGT
>JAZUJY010000205.1:0-2566 GCA_045643005.1 Oscillospiraceae bacterium
GCGGGTTCTATCTGACCAAACAGTCGGAGTACAATCTCCGACTGAGCGGGAACCGATTCTACGAATCGCCTCTGCTTGTTAAAAGCAGAGCTTTGAACTACACAAGAAATTATTATTTTAGATGATCATATATTTATGCTAAGGAGTGAGGGAATTTTGAGTAATCCTAATAAGTCCGATACAATACAGAAAGCGGCACAGATCATCATCGCACTGGGGGCAGATGTTTCGTCAGAAATTTACAAATATCTGAAAGATGATGAAATAGAGGAATTATCGTTACAAATCTCAAAGATGGAGACGTTGTCTCCTGCAGAAACTCAAAACATTATTAAGGAATTTTATGAACAATGTGTTACACAGAAGATCATATCGGAAGGCGGCGAATCATACGCTCAGGATATACTTCTAAAAGCTTTTGGCAAGGAAAGAGCCGAAGAACTCATGAATCGTGTTAAAAATTCCGGAAGAACAGTATCCTTTGAGTTTTTAAAGAAAGTTGATTATAATACGATCCTCATGATAATACAGAATGAACATCCTCAGACAATCGCGCTGATACTGTCATATACTGCACCTGAGGTAGCATCAAAAATTCTTGCAGGACTGCCGCAAAATCTTCAGGTTTCTGTTTTTCAGCGTATAGCCAAGCTTGACAGAACATCTCCTGAAATGATAAAGATAGTTGAAAATATACTTATTCGTAAGCTTGGTACAATGGCATCCGTTGACATGGCAGAAGTTGGCGGAATCAATTATCTTGCAGAGGTCATGAATAATGTTGACATGAGAACAGAAAAATATATCTTTGATGAAGTGGGTGAAAAGACACCGGAGCTTATCGAAGAAATCAAAAAGAAAATGTTTGTTTTCGAAGACATTGTACGTCTCGACAATATGGAGATACAGACCTTTATCAGAGACTGCGATACAAAAGATCTTGCCATCGCACTCAAGACTGCAAGCCAGGAAATATCCGATGCTATTTTCAACAATATGTCACAGCGTCAGAGAGAAACTATCAAATCAGATATGCAATATCTGCATAATATTCGTATGCATGATGTTGAGGAAGCTCAGCAGCGTATTATTTCTGTTATCAGAAAACTGGAAGAGCAGGGAGCTATTGTTACATCCAAGGGTGATAAAGACGCTCTTATCGAATAATAATTCTTTTGAATCATTTGCCCGTATTTTTCCTAAAAATGGAAAAATACGGGCTTTTAATATTTGTATGTAATTCTTTTTTTCAAAAAGATAGTTTTTTCTATTAAATATTTTTTAATTGTTCATTTTGATTAAAATGTAGAAACAATCCCATAAAATCTGTTGTGAATTAATACAAACGAAGAACTTGATTTTTGTGGATTTCAGTATCATGGAGTGTATATGTTTTTTTTTAAATATTTTCTTCCTTTTTTAAACAAACATCGTAGATTCGGACTTTTATATGTTTATTGACAGTAGATTGCAATTATAAATTTCAAAATTAATTTGATTTGTGCACAAAAAAATAGAACAATGTTAATAAAACTTCTACGTTGACGTCTAATAAACACAATTGACATAAATGTACTAATGTTGTATACTGAATGCGGTTTGTAGTTTAAGCAGAAAGTTTAAAATTGTATTTTTTGATTTTGATTAAACTGATTTTTTATAGTTTAATATCTAACAGAATCAAAATTGAACGCTAATTAAATTATTAATTGGGAGGATGTTTTGCAGATGTCAAAGAGAAAGACAAAAAAAATGGTTGCAATGCTGCTTGCCTTGGCTATAACAGGTGCAAATTTTATGCAGCTGACTGCAAATGCGCAGAGTGAAGATTCAAATTCAGTAGCTGAAAGTAATATAGAAGGATCTCTTCTTGTTACGTTATTTCCTGATGATGCTGAATTAGTTGCTGAAATATCTAAAGAAATTGATATTTCAGAGTATGAAGAAGACTTTTTATCAAAAGTAGAGATTGAAATTAATGCAGAGATCAGTGCTGAAATATGCGGAATTGACAAATGCATATTTAACAAGGCTGTTTCTGACACTATTAGACAGTGTCTTGCAGATTATGTTAAGAACGATAATATGATCAAAATGATCAGAAATACTGCAGTAGCCCATAAGGACGAACTTGCTGAATACATGGATCTTGCAGTATATGAAATCGATTTGATATTTAACAGATTCCTAAGCAAATATCGTCAGAAAATTATTGACGGTATTCTTGATCGTGTTACAATTGAGGTAAGTATATCTCAGAATGGAGATGATACTTCTGATGATTCTTTAATAATTGAAGTTTCAGCTCCTGATACCGAAACCACAGTTACAGAAGCAGTTGTTACGGAAGCTACAGTTACAGAAGCTACAACGACTGAGATAGTGACTACTATATCAGAACCGGAAGCAACAACAACAGAGGCTCCTGTAACGGAAGCAACAACAGAAGCAACAACAACAGAGGCTCCTGTAACGGAAGCAACAACAGAAGCAACAACAACAGAGGCTCCTGTAACAGAAGCAACAACAGAAGGAACAACAACAGAGGCTCCTGTAACAGAAGCAA
>JAZUJY010000206.1:0-49484 GCA_045643005.1 Oscillospiraceae bacterium
CCCCAATTATAATGAAATTGCGAAGGTGCAGGGCGACCGCAAAGCCCTGCAAATACTGAAAAATTTCGAAAACATAAAAACCAACCCCCAATTATAATGAAATTGCGAAGGTGCAGGGCGATCGCAAAGCCCTGCAAATACTGAAAAATTTCGAAAACATAAAAACCAACCCCCAATTATAATGAAATTGCGAAGGTGCAGGGCGACCGCAAAGCCCTGCAAACCTAAGAATTTTCAAAAACTTAAAAGCTAATCCAATTAACAATAATAATTTTTTAAATGAATAATTAAATCATAATGAAAGGCGGTATAAAATGCTGGAGCTTAAAGATATAAGATGGTCAGCTGACAGCGGTGAAGAAATACTGAAAGGAGTAAATCTCTGTGTCCCGGATGGTAAGCTTACTGTGGTTACAGGACCAAACGGCGGCGGAAAAACCTCCCTTGCAAAGGTGATAGCAGGACTCTACAAGGTATCTTCCGGAAGTATAGTATTTGACGGAGAGGACATCACTGACTGGAGTATTACAAAGCGTTCACAGAACGGTATTTCATTTGCTTTTCAGCAGCCGGTAAGATTCAAAGGCCTTACAGTAAAAGATCTCCTTGAAATATCAGCTGAAAGAAAACTCTCTGATTCTGAAATATGCAGTGTATTAAGTGAAGTCGGACTTTGCGGACGTGAATACATGGCAAGGGAAGCAGATGCAAGTCTTTCAGGCGGTGAAAGCAAGAGAATAGAGATCGCAACGGTTCTTGCAAGAAAAAATGCAAAGATGATCGTATTTGACGAACCAGAAGCAGGCATAGATCTCTGGAGCTTTACAAGTCTTATAGATGCCTTTGAACGTATCAAAGCAGATTCAACAAGATCGCTTCTTATTATCTCACATCAGGAGAGAATAATGCAGATAGCAGATTATATTGCAGTTATTTCTGACGGAAAGGTCAGCCGTATGGGAACAAAGGAAGAAGTATTCCCTGAACTTATGGACAAAAATTCGAGCACTTGCTGTGTTCTCAGAAACAAAGCTGAAAGGAAGAATAAATAATGAACTCAATAACTGAAGATCTTCTTAGTGTGATTTCTGACTGGGACGGCAGCTACAAAGGTGCGTTCAATATTCGTGAAGACAGCGGATGTGCAGGCAGACAGTCATCAGAAAATATCAAAATAGAATCCAAAAACGACAACCCGGGAATAATAATCAGAGTATCCTCAAAGGCTCAGAAGGAAACCGTATATATTCCTGCATGTGTAACTCATTCAGGCGTAAATGATCTTGTATACAATGATTTTATAATTGAAGACGGTGCAGATGTTATCATCGTTGCAGGCTGCGGAGTTCACTCAGAGGGTGAAGAAGAGGCTCGTCATAACGGAATTCACAGATTTTATATAGGAAAAAATGCCAAGGTTCTGTATAAGGAAAAACATATCGGAACAGGAAACGGAAAAGGTGCCAAAAGAATAGACCCTGTTACTGATATCGAAATGGATGAAGACTCCTACATGGAAATGGATACAATGCAGATAAGCGGTGTTACTGATACCAACAGACTTACTACCGCAAAGCTCGGAAAAGGAGCTAAGCTTGTAATAAATGAAAGACTTCTGACTAACGATGACGAAAAGGCCAAATCTGATTTTACAGTTGACCTTAACGGTGAAGATTCAAGTGTAGACCTGGTTTCAAGATCTGTTGCAAAGGGAAATTCATATCAGGAATACAAGTCCAGAATAAACGGAAACTGCAAATGTACAGGTCATTCGGAATGTGATGCGATACTTTCCGAAAACGGTAAAGTAAATGCCATTCCGGCACTTCTTGCAGCTGATATAGATGCTTCTCTCATTCATGAGGCTGCTATCGGAAAAATTGCCGGCGAACAGATCATAAAGCTTTGTACTCTTGGTCTTACAGAGGAAGAAGCTGAAAGAAAGATCATTGACGGTTTTCTTAAATGAGAATTGAAACAAAAAAGCTTACGAAGCTTTCGCTGCTTACGGCCGCTGCTCTTATTCTGTATATCGTGGAACTGCGTATACCTGATCTTATTCCGATAAGCGGAGTAAAGGCCGGTCTGGCGAATATTGTTACTATATATGTGATATACCGTTTTAATACAGGCGAAGCAGCGATGGTATTATTTTCAAGAGTGGTACTTGGCTCCGTGTTTGCAGGAAATATATCTGCACTTATGTACAGTCTTTCAGGAGCAGTTCTTTGCTTTTGCAGTATGATTCTGATTAAAAAGCTGGTACCTGAAGAAAAACTGTGGGTCGCAAGTGCTTTCGGAGGCATTTTTCACAATATCGGTCAGATAATTGCAGCTGTTTTTATAATGAGAACAACGGCGGTTTTGTTCTATTTACCACATCTTATCGTTTTCGGATGTATTGCCGGAATATTTACAGGAGTGTGTGCACAGATAATTATAGACAGAACAGATGTTAATTAAATTTTAACTGAAAAATTCGGCATGAATATTTTCATGACCGAATTTTTTTGCCGGAAAATTGATGGTATTTTCTGTATTTATTGCAAAAATGCAAAAATGAAGCGGTTTTTAGTTACTTTTGTTGTTGAAATTTGCCTTAAAAAATGTTATACTATATATAGAGAAATTTTTTTTATGATGTGATTAAGTGAGGGATCAGATATGAATGGACGTATAATCGCTTTACTTATTGTTTTTATATCTGTTTTTTTGTCTTCATGCTTAGACACAACGATTATGGCTGAAGAAGAGCGGAATTGCTTATATAATTCAGATTTTGAAAGTGGTACTCTTGAGGACTGGGGTGTTATGGGAAGCTGTGACATCAATCTTGATTCAGGACTTACACATGATGGCTCAGGATTCAGTATGAGTGTTTCAGACAGAAATATGAGCTGGGAGGGTCCGACAGTTAATCTGTTACCTTATGTTGTAAACGATGATGAAAGCAGGATCCTGTTAAAAAAAGGTGAATATTATACTATATCCGGATTTTTGTATGCTATAAGTGACAAAGATGACGAGGAACCTGTAAGATGTACAATAAAATATAACACAACTGAAGGCGGTGCTAATTATTTATCTGTATCAGACATAACGGTACCTCCGAACCAGTGGGTCGAAGTCTATGGAACAGTTCAGATACCGGATACAGAGCTGACTACTTTTGACCTTTATTATGAAGCTTACAGTGAGTATCTGTCTTTTAATATTGATTCCTTTAAAATAATGGAGGCAACAGAAAGTGAAAAAAGCGATGAGCCTGTTACGCCGGCTGTAGATGTGGAAGAGGAATACAAAAATTACTCTTTTGCTGCTTACAGGAATGATTTTGAAAGCGGTGTAATCGAACCTTTTAAAGGGGCTTACAATTCCACACTTTCGATTGACAGCATAGATGGACACAAATGCATGAAGATCTCAGAAAGAGCATTTGATTATTCCGGACCGTCCATATATCTGAATACTGTATTCAAAGAATATGATACTTATCTGCTGACCTTGTACGTATATTTTGAAAGTGATGTTTCATATCCTTTTAAAGCCACAATAATTTATAACGAACCGAATGGAGAAAAGCAATATAAAAATATTGCATATTCTGACAACTTTAAAAGCGGAGAATGGAATCTCATTCAAAATAAGATAGTTTTTAATGAAACTCTTTCCTCGCCTGAACTCATTATTGAAACTGAAGGTGAAGGAGGAAATATTGATTTCTACATAGATGACTTTTCAATAACATCAAAGACTGATCATAAGATCGATAATAATGTAAGAAAAGATGATAAATCAGATTTTGAAAATGGAATTGACGATTTTCAAATGTATGAGGTAGCAAGTGCGGTACGAGATAACTCGATTGGTTATAAAAGCAAATCATCACTGAAGGTATCCAAAAGAGGAACTCAAAACTCAGGAGTATTCAAATTTATAAATTTTGTAAAGAAAGATAAAAAATATTTATCTTCAGCATATATTCTGTCAGAGGGAAAAGATTGCAATGATATCCAGATGAAGATAAGCTATGTTCAGAACGGAGTACCGTTTGAAAATGTAATAGCTGCTGAAAAAGCTGATTCAGGGAAATGGACAAAAATCAGCGGAGTTTTTTCAATTCCTGATGATTCATATTCGGTAATGCTGATTTTTAACTCACCGGATAATTCACTGATATCTGATTTTTACCTTGATCAGGTCACAATAGAGGATTATGATCAGTATGTAAAAAAAGTTCATCATCGAAATACACTGATCGTAATCAATGTCAGCCTGTTTGCTGCTGTTATAGTGATAGTACTTATCATTTGTATCAGGACGAAGAAACAGAAATTAAAGGTTATCAATGCATCAAATATTGATGAAATGACAAAAGCGTATACACGAAATGCTTTTCAGAAAGAACTTGAGAAATATGCTGCAGATCCTGAAAAATATAAAAATATTTTCGTGACAGCATGTGATGTGAACGGACTGAAGATGATAAATGATACATGTGGTCATTCTTTTGGCGATGAGGCAATAAAAAGATGTTCAAATGTTTTAAGATCTGTTATAGGGAAGAAAGGTTCAGTTTACAGAACAGGCGGCGACGAATTCGTATGTCTGACAACTGAGGACCTTACAGAAAACCTTATAACTGCTTTGAAAAAAGAGGCAGGATATAATATGGGTTATCCGTTTTCAGCTGCTGTCGGATGTTCGTCATATGATGATTTTTCCGATGATGAAGCTCCTGATTTTGAAAAAATACTTAAAAAAGCGGATCAGAAAATGTTTGATAATAAATCAAAAATGAAAAATGATGAAAAACCGGAATAATAAAAATTCCCCGAAGTCATTCGATGACTTCGGGGAATTTTAAATGTAAGATAATTGTTAATGAACGATACTTAAAAGAACACCTGCTGCAACGGCTGAACCGATAACGCCGGCAACATTTGGACCCATAGCATGCATGAGAAGGAAGTTAGTAGGATTTTCTCTTGCACCTACAAGCTGAGACTGACGTGCTGCCATAGGAACAGCAGAAACGCCTGCAGAACCGATGAGAGGGTTTACCTTTCCATGTGATGTCAGACACATAATCTTTCCGAAGAGAACTCCGGCTGCAGTACCGATACTGAATGCAATAACACCGAGAATTATTACTTTCAGGAATGAAAAAGAAATTACATTGTTGGCAGTTGTTGTAGCTCCAACTGAAATACCGAGGAAGATCGTAATGATATTCATAAGTTCATTCTGTGCTGTCTTTACAAGTCGTTCACAGACACCTGATTCCTTGAGAAGGTTTCCGAACATGAGCATACCTACGAGAGGAGCTGCAGAAGGAACAAGAAGTGCTATGATAACTGTAACTGCGATAGGGAAAAGAACTTTTTCTGTCTTGCTGACAGGACGAAGTGTTTCCATAACTATAAGTCTTTCTTTTTTGGTTGTAAGAGCTCTCATTATCGGAGGCTGAATGATAGGAACAAGTGCCATATACGTATAAGCGGCAAGTGCGATGGTACCGCATGAAATTCTTGAACCTGCACCGAGAAGTCGGCTTGATACATAAATTGCTGTAGGACCGTCTGCACCGCCTATGATAGCGATCGAAGCAGCTTCAGCTTCATTGAATCCGAGAAGTGCAGCACCGATAAATGTAAGGAAGATACCTGCCTGTGCAGCAGCGCCAAGAAGAAAGCTTTTCGGGTTTGCTATAAGAGGACCGAAGTCTGTCATGGTACCTATGCCTAAAAAGATAAGAGGCGGGAATATCTGAAGCTTAACGCCCATGTACAGAATATCCAGCAATCCGCCCTGATGCAGTATCGCATCATAATCGATATTTGTCGGATCCGCGAACAGCTCCGGAGTGTACATGGCAGTAAGCGGAAGGTTTGTAAGTAACATACCGAATGAGATCGGAAGAAGTAAGAGTGGTTCATATTCTTTAACGATCGCAAGATACATAAAGATAAATGAAATGAGGATCATGATCAGGTTTTTCCAGCCGCCATCCGCAAAAAGTGCAGCCAAACCACTTTCTAATGCCAGATCCTTCATCGTGTTTGTGAAAATGTTGATTACTTCACTCATGATGATAAAAATCCTTTCGTTTTAAATTAAATAATAAGAACAGTGAAAATCAGAAAAACGGTCTGGTATTTTCTCTCTGTCCTGCAGAACCCCAGACTGAACCACCGGATAAATTTTTGCCGGAAGCTTTTTTGATCGATTTGATCTTATAATTTTTACCGTCTTTGAGAGAAAGATAAGCAACTGCGGCAGCTATAGCGGCAACAGTTTCATCTTCGTCATCCGAAGAATCGGAACTTACGGTTTCAGTATCCGCTGAAATCTCAGGAGCAGTTTTTAATTCGATCTCTTCTTTCTTTTTTTCCTGCTTGTTTGTTTTCTGCATGATTGAACCAAAAAGATTTACAAACAGAATAAGAATAATAAGACCGATAAAAACAACTATCAATCCGGTAATAACTACAGCGAATACTTTTGATAATTTGATTTGCATTGCGAGCAAAGAAAACAAAGTAAGCATAGTAAATTTACTCTCCCATCGTAGTGTTTTAATTTTAAACCATATGTAATCATTATAACTCAAAACGATATTTAATGCAATATAAAAGTTTTAAATAATATAAAAATAACAATATTTGATATGCATTCAGCAATACGTGAATAATATGCAGGAGCATTTTTTATTTTCTAAAATATATTTGAACAGAATCATATAAGTATAAAATGAATAAATATCTTAACAGCGGATGTGATATTTTTGTGAGATTATAAAAAATACATTGAAAAAATCGTTTGAATATGTTATAATTAATATAGATAACGAAATGAAAACGGAGATATTTGATAAGAATGACAGACATTCTGTTGGAGTTAGCATTTATGGACAAATTTGTTTATTTCAAAACAAATAATCGGCTTGTTCGGGGAGTTAGTACAAATGAATGATAAAAAGAATGTAAAGTCCGGAAATTATGCAAAATTTCAGGTGGATATCGACAACAACTTCAAAATAGTCGGCATAGACAAGGGCTTTTCGGAAATTACCGGATACAAACAGTCTGATGTTGATATCGGTTTGTTTATGAGCCGTCTTATTCCGACTGAAACTTATAATGAATACATAGTGTCAGTGAAGGAAAGTGTGACCAAGAACGGTGAATTTTTCTTCTCGCATCCACTTATTTCCAAGGACAGGACTTTAGTTACCGTTTCGTGTTTCGGTGAAGTTGAATTTTATGATTCTGTAAATACCAGAAAGGTGAAAATGATCATTCTTTCTGATGACAGAAATGAAAAAAATTCAGAAGGAAAAAACAATGGTGAAAAAGACCGACTGACAGGACTTTATTCCAGAGAAAGCGGAGAAAAGCTTATAAAGCAGTATCTCAAAATAAAGCCCAAGCAGGAATTATGCGCACTTTGTATTATTGACATCGATGATTTTTATGAGATCAACAACATGTATGGAAGAGAATTTGGAAATTCAGTTCTCGAAGAGGTTGCAGAAAAGATCGGAAATGTTGTAAGACCGACAGATATTGTCATTCGTCTCGGCGGGGATGAATTTATGGTGTTTACAAAAAACACCAACAAATCGTATCTTAAGACGTTTGGTGCTTCGATAAGTCAGCGTGTCAACAGTATTTATGCAGGACATGACAATAATATCAGTATTTCGTGTACTCTTGGTATAGTTAATACCTTTTATTCGGAAAAATATGATGAACTGTTTAATTTTGCATACAAGACACTGATGTTTGCCAAAAGGACAAACAAAGGATCATGTCTTTTGTATTCTGATGTGTCGCATCTGGTCGATTCAAAAATTCTTGACTCGACGATAAAGGACAAGGGTGTCAATGAGATTCTTGACAATAATACAGACAGAAACGGAAATATTATTTCATATGCGTATTCTCTTCTTGAGAGATCAAAGGATCTGAAGAGTGCGATAAATCTTCTTTTCCCGAAGATAGCAAAGACTTATAATTTCAGCAGGATCGTCATTTTTGAGATGAATGATGAAAACATGTTCTACAAATTTACATATCACTGGTGTGAGAAGGGAAAGCCTGTTGATTTTAACAAGGTGTATGATTTCAACAGAAAAGACTACAGTGTTCTTATGGAATGCTTTGAGCATGACGGGATAATACAGATAACACCTAAGATATTATCAAAGTTTTCAAAGTCTTTGAGAAAGATGCTTGAGAAAAACGACAAGAACCAGTACATTTTCTCGGCAATCTACAATGAGGGCGTGTTCAGAGGCTGTCTGATATTTGAAACGCATGAGAAAAACAGAAAGCTTCAGATGTCTGAAACTGTGACGCTCAAGGAGCTTTCAAGAATAATAGCGACTCATATCAATATAGTCAATGCCGATCTTGCAAGCAAGGCAAAATCAGAATTCCTTTCGCGTATGTCGCATGAGATAAGAACACCTATCAATGCTATCAAGGGAATGGCTGAAAAGGCAATGATAGTTATTGAAAATGATGAGCGATTTGAAAATGAAGAGGTCTACGACTGTCTTGACAAGATAAATACATCTACACGTTTTTTGAGCTCCCTTATAAATGATATTCTTGATATGTCCAAGATCGAGAGCGGAAAGATGAAAATATGTGAAGATATTTTTGACCTCAACAATCTTGTGGAAGATTTTGAACTCATGATAAGACCTCAGGCAGAACAGCGTGCTATCAGGCTTAAGATCAACAAAAAATATAAGAGTACTTTATTTGTCGGCGATCAGCTCAGGATCAGTCAGGTACTGATAAATCTTGCTACAAATGCACTCAAGTTTACACCTTTCAGCGGAAGTGTAACGCTTACAATAGAGGAGAAGGAAAATACGGATGCATTTTCAAAGATCAGGTTTTCAGTTGAGGATACCGGCATCGGAATAAAGGAAAAAAATCTCAGGAGGATATTTGAATCCTTTGAACAGGCTGATACAAGTGTTGCAAAGACATACGGAGGAACCGGTCTCGGACTTTCAATAAGCAGAAACATCGTTGAACTTATGGGAGGAAATCTCGAAGTAAAGAGTGAAGAAAATCAAGGTTCCACATTTTTCTTTGTTCTTGAACTGAAAAAATGCAGTTCTATAACCGATTCTATAAAAAACAAGTTATATGTCGGAAATGAGACATTTGATTTTACGGGAAAAACAGCGCTTATCGCTGAAGATAATGATCTGAATTCCGAAATAGTCAAGTCGCTTCTTGAAAATGTCGGATTCAGGGCAGAGGTTGCCTATAACGGAAAACAGGCTGTATATTCGTTCATTTCCAATCCGAGCAATACATATGACGTTATTCTTATGGACGTCAGAATGCCTCTTATGGACGGTTACCAGGCCGCCGGTGCGATACGTTCTTCTGAAAAATCAGATGCATGCTCCGTGCCGATAATCGCACTGACTGCAAATGCAGCGGGAGATGATCAGAAAAAAGCGATACAAAGCGGAATGAATGCATATCTTTCAAAGCCGTTTGAAAAAGAGATGCTTTACATCATGCTTAAACAGTATCTTTCATCAAGCTATTCTCCGATAAAGGAAATAGATGTTTCACATAATGAGTCAGACGATGAAGCATCTGATAAAGCAGATGAAGAGAGTAATGAAAAAGCTGCAGTGGCATTATAGTAATATGAATTTTTTATACTAAAAATAACAACACAGAGGATATCCCCCGCCTCTGCAGGCGGCGGGTTCTATCTGACCAAACAGTCGGAGTACAATCTCCGACTGAGCGGGAACCGATTCTACGAATCGCCTCTGCTTGTTAAAAGCAGAGCTTTGAAGGACAGACCTGTCAGCAAAGATATGGTCTGTCTTTGTGTGCTGTTAAAAGAAGGTAGTAAAATGAATTATGATTTTTCAGAATTGAAAAGCTGCCATTTGTGTCCGAGAAACTGTGGTGCAGACAGGTATTCTTCATACGGCTTCTGCGGAGCACCTGCAGAAATAATGGCGGCAAGAGCTTCGCTTCATATGTGGGAGGAGCCTTGTATTTCGGGAGAAGAGGGATCCGGAACGGTATTTTTTTCAGGATGTCCGCTCAGATGTGTTTATTGTCAGAATTATCATATTTCTGACTGCAGCAGAGGAAAGGTGATCACATCGGACAGATTGTCTGAGATTTTTCTTGAACTTCAGAAAAAAAAGGCAAATAACATAAACCTTGTAACACCTACTCATTACACACCGCATATAGCAGAAGCACTCAGAAAAGCGATAGGTAAGGGGCTGACAATTCCTGTAGTGTATAACTGCAGCGGATATGAGAAGCCTGAAACACTTGAAATGATGAGCGGACTGACAGATATTTTTCTGACCGATTTTAAATATATTGAACCGGATACAGCGAAAAAATATTCAAATGCTCCTGATTATCCTGAAGTCGCAAAAAAAGCTCTTGAATGTATGATGAGTCTGGTTGGCGGGATAAAATATGATAAACGCGGTATGATGGAAAAGGGAATAATCGTAAGGCACCTTATTTTGCCGGGATACACGGAAGAGTCAAAGAAGATCATAAAATATCTTTTTGAGAACTATGGAAATGATATTTGTATCAGTATCATGAATCAGTATACTCCTCTTGAAAATGCCGCAAAATATCCTGAAATATTCAGAAAGGTAACCCGGGAAGAATATGAGGATGTAATAAAATATGCCGAGAACATCGGCGTTGAGAATGCATTTATCCAGGATGAGGAAACGGCATTGGAAAGTTTTATTCCGGATTTTGACGATTCAGGGATATGATATTGAGTGAAAGACATAATTGTGCGGATATTTTCTGAATAAAAAGCTGCTTTTATTCAGAAAATCCACCAAATGTGCAGAAAGTCCGTTGAAAAAACTGTTTCTGTATGATATCATATAATTGTGATTAAAATTTTTGCTTTCATTCAATCCCTACTATGACATAAAAAGAAACGTGCTTTGCATATATTTTGTAAAGCACGTTTTTATTATTTCCGACTGTATCATGTAAACCATGACAGAACAAATGTTGCAAGCATCTCGAATGAAAGCATGACCATGATAAGCACCAGATATACTATCACCGCCGGTGCGCTTAATGCTGCTGAAAGCTTTAAGCTTCTTTCTTCGGAAGGTGTTGTATCAAACAAAGCTCTGTAGTTGTTCTGCGGAGTTTCTTTTTTTCTTGTTAAAATAAAGAAAAGAACAGCTGCGACGATTCCGATCGCGTACAAAGAAAATATAACAATGGTTTTAATTTTGCTGTCCGGAATTATTCCTGAAATTTCGGCATACAGATTATTGAAAATATGGAGAAGTGTCGGCAGAATAATCGAATCTGTTTTGATGGCAGTGTATGCAAGAAGGATGCCGAGCAGGGTAGCGGTGATCATTTGCAGGACGTTTTCATGAAAAAGTCCGAAGAGAAAGGATGAGAAGAAAATTGCAAATTTTTCATCTACAACAGACAGATTTTTAAGTACCATTCCTCTGAACAGGATCTCTTCAGTTATAGGTCCCAGAATTACAGCGTAGATAAAGTAAATTACAAAAACGCCGGAATTCATATCATCAGCGGATACTTCGGAGGAAATGTCAAGGTTCATAATTATAAAATAACCTTTGTGAAGGAATGCTATAATTCCCTGAAAACCGAAAATTGCAGGAAAAGCGAGAAGAGCAGGTAAAAGACTGATTTTAGGTGGACTGTACAGCTTCGGAAATTCCTTTAATCTTTTGGTAAGAGAAAGCCCTAATACTGCACAGATAATATTTCCTGCAATACAGGAAAAGACAGATGCAGCAGCGATTCCTGTGTTAGCATTTTCATCGGCCAGGTAAGACTTGAAATCTCTTAGTGCGACGGTGGAAAATGCAAGTACGATCACAAGAAAGATCTGAACTCCGAAAATCAGGACATCGTGTATAAGGAGACATACTCCTGTCCTGTTGTAGATTTTTTTTACTTCCTGTTTGATCATATCTGATTTTGTTAGCGGTTTGTTTATTTTTACTCTGCGGTTGATTTTTTGATTCGGAACATTTCTTGCAGGAGGTCTGTTCTGTACGTATCGCTGTCCTGCCGGAAACTGTGGAACGGGCGTATTTAACTGTCCCGGAACGATCCTGCTGCCGTACTGCTGCGGCATGTTTCCTGCGGGACGCTGAATATTTCCGCCCGGGGTATATCTGTTAGCGGGATTTCCGTTCTGAGCGTATCCGTTAGCAGGATTTGTGCCCTGAGTATATCCGTTAGCGGGATTTGTGCCCTGAGTATATCCGTTAGCAGGATTTGTGCCCGGAACATATCCGTTTGAAGCATTTCCGTTCTGAGCGTATCCGTTAGCGGGATTTCCTCCCGGAGCAAATCCGTTTGAAGCATTTCCGTTATTAACGTTTTTGTTGTAAATGAATGAATTGTAATTGTTGTTTCTGAAGCTGCTGTTATAACCGGATCGAATGCCATTTATATCAGGAGCTGTGCCGCTTTGATATGTTCCGTTTAAATTCCCTTTCACAGAATCAAAATTACTGTTTTTTATCTTATCAGCGTCAGGCAGTGAAATATTATCAGGCAGAGTCAGCTCGTCCATAAGATCTTTTGATTCATTGTTATTATCCATTTGATGATCCTTTCTTTCAGTTTTTGTATGTTTTATATATTATATTATATCTGATAAATGATTTTATGTCAATGTGATCACGCTTTTGCAAGTTGACTTGCTTTTGCAGATATAGTATAATGAAAGATGATATTCAATTATTTACTAAAGATGTAATTTGTTCGACAGGAGAATATTTATGAACAGAATAACTGTATTAAAAAAAGTACTGAGCATATTTTTATCAACAGCGCTTATTCTTTCAGCATTTACAGGATGCAGTCTGAAAAAGAACGTTCCTGAAGCCGGCGATCCGAATTTGCAAAGTATGGGGTATCACAGTGAGGTTATAAATTATTTTGATTATCAGAAAATAGAGGCGCCGGGAAATGTATCGGCAATCGTTGATTTTGGAAAGTCAGGAGATGATTATTTTATCTCCGGATATTCGGATATCAAAAGTCTTATGTCTGTTAATTATAGAACAGTGATGGTAAATACAGCGACCGGAGAGGTTACTGACTGTGATCTCAGTGAGGTCGGTGCCATTCAGATATCAAATATTTTTGTATCCGGCAACGGAGAAAAATTATATGTTTCATATTATGATGCGGGATATAATACAGTTTTAAATGTTATAGACGCAAAATCAGGAAAGTCGGGCGGTGTTATCAATCTCGGCAAGGAAATGCTGATAAATTCACTCAGAGAGTCAGACGGCAGTATTGAATTGTTCGGACTTGCTGCAAATGCTGATTATTCTTCTGTTCCTTTTATTACTTATCTTGACAGGGAAGCACTAGAGATCATTGATTCTGTTGATGTTTCAGAGAAAATTGACCTGTCATGGGCAGGATACACCAACGTTGTTCCTTCAAAAGAGCCGAGTGCCTTTTATGCTGAGCTTATGTCAAAGGATAACAATAAGGTTATTAAGGTCATAAAATTTGACAGTCAGTTTAATATTCTGTTCGAATCTGAGGAGATCTTATGCGGCGATCTGTTTCAGTCCGGACTATATGAAAATAAAGACGGAAACGCATGTGTAGTACTTAGAAGCTCTGTGGAAAATCTTCTGTGTGCTGACATTGTTGACAAAAACACAGGAAAAGTAACAAGAAGCTCTGATTTTATTCCTGAAGAGGATATAAGCGGACTGTATACTTTTGTTCCTGAGACCGGATATGATTTTGTGTATTCGACATTATCCGGAATATATCAGTATGATACAGACGGACTCAGATCTGAAAAGCTGATCGATTTTGAAGAAAATAATATTCCCGAAAACTGCAGAAATCCTTATTTTATCAATGTGACCGGTAATTATTTTATTATTTGCGGTCAGGGTGACGCTGTCAGCGGAGGAGCAGAGTACGTATTTTTGGATGAAGAAGGAAAGGAAAAGGAGATCGTTCCGATAAATTCCGACAATCTGTATTCAGTTTCTGTAGGAAAAAACAGAAGTGCCTATTATACCGAAACTTCAGGAAACGGAATACTGCAGCTTGTTAATACGGATGCTTCCGGGGAGATCAAAAGAACAGATGTCACCACATTACAGAACGGATCTTTGTATGCCGGAATGATCAGAACTGCAAAAGACGGTTCGGTAATGCTCGGAGTTACGGATCCTGAAACTGAAAAGTCATCAGTACTGATGTATAATACTGATTTTGAAAAGATATTTGAAGCAGATTGTCCTGCTGAAACTGTAATTGATGTTATTGCTGTCAGGGACACAATGATGATGATATGCAACTCCGGAATTTATCTTTTCGATATCAACGGGAAAAAATTTGATAAGATCGAAGTTCCCGGTTTTGATCCGGAAAACATGACGGCTCTTGAATCAAATGATGATGAATTTGATTTTTACTATCAAAGCGTTGATGGAATATACGGAGCATATCTTGACAAAAACGAATCAGTTGAGATCATCAACTGGATAGATTCTGATTTTAACAATAAGATAAACAGCGCTCTTGTTATAAATAAAGACAGGATCCTCGTATCTGTTCCCGGTGAAAATGCAGGAGATGATGCAAACACATTTTATTTGCTTACAAGAGCTGATGAAAGCAAACTTGAAAAAGTCAAAAAGAAGAAAACTATCGTTGCCGGTGTGATGAATCTTACCGGAAACGACAGTATTATTGACAAAATAATCGATTATAACAGAAGCAGTGAAGATTTCAGGATAGTTCTTAACGATTATTCGAAATATGGATATGATGACAAAGAAACCGGAAATGAGGGCGGAATGACCGTCCTGAACAATGATCTTAAGTCCGGAAATATTCCTGACGTGATCCTTGCATATGGTGATATAGACTTTTCTGCATTAAATCTGAAAAATACATTTGCCGATCTTTCAGCGTTTATGAAAAAAGACAGTGAAATACATATGGAGGATCTTCTTGAAAACATCACCGCTTCTTATACTGACGACGGAAAAATGTATGCAGTTCCGGTAAAATTCGGAATAGATGCGATCATGGGAAGCAAATCTGTCCTTGGTGAAAAAACAGGATGGACATATACAGAATTCCTTGATTTTGCTGATAAAAACGAAAAAGTACTAAAAATGAATACACTTGATGAGATAGATATGAGTCTTCTCTCTGTAAATCTGGACGATTTTGTAAATTTCAAAAAGAAAAAATGCAGCTTTGACAAGCCTGAATTTATAAGACTTATTGAGATGATCAAAAAGCAGGACACCGCAGAAACCGATATTTCCGGTACAGGATCATATCCTGCAAAAATAGTCGGTATCGGTGACTATATGTCATTTTTGTATTTTATTTCAGACGGAAGCTATTCGGACCCAGTTTTTAAGGGAATACCTGATAAAAAGGAAACCGGTGCGAACATCAATCCTCAGATGATCCTTGCTGTTTCCGAAAGATCCAAAAACAAAGAACAGGCCTGGGAGTTTGCAAAATATTTCCTTTCAGCCGAATATCAGGATGCTGCATTTAACGAAGCTGTAACTTTCGGTTTCCCTGTAAGAAAAGATACTTTTGAAAATATGATGAATACAGAGGCCGGAAAAGATTTTTCTTTATATGGTTTTCCTGTTGCAGTCGACGGTAAAAAAGCATCTGAACAGTTAAAAACAATGATAAACGGCGCAAGTCGTCATGTGGTTTCTGACTCCGGGATCAAGAAAATCTTAAGAGAAGCTCTTGACGATTTTTATTCAGGAAACAAATCAGCTGAGGAAACAGCAGCGATAATTCAAACCAGGGTTACTGAATATCTTCAGTCACTTTAAGCCTTGTTGAAAGAATGGTGGACAGAATGAAAAAGATCATGTTGATTCTGATGACCTTTCTGTTTTGTGCATCCCTCAGCGGATGTACGAATAAAAGTGAGATATCAGATTCTTCTGCTGCTCAGACCACTGTTACAACCGATGCAGTACAAATACAGAACAGTTATAATTTAAGTATTTCGGATTCCCCGGGAAATCTCGAGCTGATACAAAGCATATACCCTGCAGGAGATGACTTTTTTGTTCCGGGATACGGTGAGACAGAAAAAACAGAAGAGGTCGTAAGACTGATCGATATTGAAAGAAAGACCTCTGATGAAATTTTAGTATGTCCGGAAAACGTAAATATAATGAGTATCCTGCTGAATGATGACAAGATGTATATCTGTTTTTCCGATGCGCTTGGACATATCAGATTAAGGGTGACCGATACAGAAAGCAGGAAAACAGAAAAGGAAACAGAACTGAAGTTCGAAGAAGACGGCATTGTATTTATAAGACAGATATTTACAGGACATGACGGTGAAATATATCTTCTTACAGAAACGAGTGCTGTGAATGATGTTGCTGAAAACAGCAGTATCCGTAAAAGTGCAATATATTCTCTTGATGATAAATTGGATACAGTAAAAAGAACAGAGCTTGATATTCGTGATAACAAAGGCGAGACTTTTTCAGCAAAAAAAATTATTTCTTCCGAAAAAGGTTTTTGGATCCTTGCAGAACCAAGCATTTCCTCTGATGTTTCTGTAAATGAAGAAACCGGAAAAATGTTCAGCTTTTCCGTCGATTTTATGGATCATTCTGAACTTGAGGGAAATGAACAAACGGCTGAGGATGGTTTTTTATCTGAAGTATCTGATTTTGGCATTGCAGATGACGGAGACCTTCTTTTCAGCACATATAGTCATGATGCTTTAACAGAAAAGAATATTATAATCAAATATGATGCGGTGAACAGGACAATAAACGGAAAGCATTCATCAGATGATATTGAAAGCGTATTTTTTTCTGCTGAGAAGGAAGATGAAGTATTGTATTCCGGAAGTGACGGAATTATTTACAGATATGATTTTGTTTCGGATGAAAAGACAAACATGTCTGAGGAAAATGATGATTTTGTAAAAGATATCTCAAATGCTCTCGGCTTCAGCAGAATTGGAAACAATATGCTTATCACATCTCTTCAGGAGGAAAATGTTGATTCTGTTCTGATGTACAGAATAACTTCAGACGGTGATGTTTCCGACGGTGTTGCCGTTTCAGCGGCTTTTGAAAACGGATATTCAGACCGTATTTATATTTCTGATGACGGCTGTTTTCGTACGTTTGAAAAATCATTTATTACGTTCGGAACAGATCAGCAGGCAGATGAAATGTCAAGCTATTTTA
The DNA here is from genome assembly GCA_045643005.1 of Oscillospiraceae bacterium. GTDB lineage: Bacteria > Bacillota > Clostridia > Oscillospirales > Ruminococcaceae > HUN007. Next base: position 17,303 of record JAZUJY010000206.1, read on the forward strand.
TAAACAGATGCTCAGATTCCGGAAAAATACTTGAAAGCTTTGATGTTACAACTTTTCTTGGTGAAAACGCAGATATCAGTTCTGATGCATTGTTTTCAGATGATAAAGACAATAATTATCTCTTGTGTTCGATAGAAGGCGCATTAAGAAAACAAAGCAAATTACTGGCAACTGACAAATTTGGCAGAAAGCTTCTTGATCATGAACTTCGCGAAAAATATGACAGTGCCCGGTTTATCACCGGAAAAGATGCCGAAACGCTGCTTGCTCTTCTGGTGAAAAACAAGATCGTTATTTATCGAATCGATGCTGAGAACGGAATCTTGTCTGAAAGCAGCGAACTTGAGCTTCATCTTGATAATGACAGTGCTCAGAGTATATATCAGGGAAGGGACAGCTCGGATCTTTATCTTTTGACCGAAAATAAAAGTATTTTCGGAGTTGATCTGACCAGGAATTCTTTCGAACTTCTTTTCGATTCGAATTTTTTGGAATGTGTTCCTGAAGCTCTGGAAATTGATCGTGTTTTTCCTCTGAGTGATGATAAACTCGTGTTTACTGCATATGATGAGGATACAGATGAGAAGATATGCATCGTATCAAAAAATAATTTAATGAATTAAATTATTTTGATATAGTCTTTTATGAAAAAAAGCACGTTAAAGTTACGTAAATTCGCAGCTTTAACGTGCTTGTTTTTTTGTTTCGGTTGCTTTTACAGCGTGATCGTAAATGATATCATTCCGAATTTATAATTGGCTGTTATCGTACCGTTGTGTGCTTCGGCTATTGTCTGGGCAATATTAAGTCCGAGTCCGTTACCGCCTGTTTTGCTGTTTCGGCTTGTATCCACCCTGTAAAATCTGTCAAAAAGCTTTGAAATGTTTTCATCTGTCAATTCCTCACATTTGTTCGATATACAAAGCTTTATTCTGTTTTGATTGTTCCTGAAAAGAGACAATGAGATCTGTGTGTTTATAATTGAATATTTTATAGCATTGTCAATAAGAATGGTCACAAGCTGCTTGATCCTGTCTTCATCGCCATAGTATTTCAGGCGGGGACTTATATCTGAAACGAGCTCTCTTCCTGATTCGTAAACAAGCGATTCAAACGCAAGACATACGCTGGATACTGTTTTTGAAATATCGAATTCGGTCATTTCCATTTTGATCTGATTTGCATCCGATCTTGCAATATACAGAAGTTCATTTACCAGCTTGCTCATTCTGAAGGTCTCTGCCTGAATATATCTCAGCCAGCGTTCCTGATCGACTATCCTGTCATTTGGATTTGAAAGAACTACATCGGTATTTGCTGCTATAACTGTCAGAGGTGTTTTTAGTTCGTGGGAAGCATCTGCGATAAACTGCTTCTGCTTGTTCCATGCGTGTTCGATAGGGATTATGGTCCAGTTTGCAAGCAGGATACTTGCTATTGCCACGAGAACAAGACCTGAACAGCCGATGATGATAAATACAAACAGCATTCTGCTGATAGTCGAGTTTTCAGTTGATCTGTCAAGAAGAATGATCAGACTGTTGTCCGATTTGTTCTGTTTTGATATTATGTATCGGTATGAAAGAGGACCTATTGTGACTTTTCCGCTCGTTTTTTTGCTTTGAATTATCGTTTTCAGATGTTCTTCAACATCCTGTTCATATTTGTGATCCTTGTTTATCTCATCGAAAAGAATAAAATACTGGTAGGATGTGTTTATTATATTTCCGTCGGCACCTATCTGAGCAAGTATATGTGAACGTGAAAGGTTACCGTTGTATGCGGTCGTTGCCGGTGTAGTAGCTTTTGTTTGTTTTTCCGTTTTTTTCGAAGATGATTCTGCTGTGGTCGGTGCTGTAGTGGTTTCTTCAGTTGTTACCGGATGTGTTGAAGTTTCAGGCGGGGGAGCGGTAACAGAAGGTTCAACAGGTTCAGGCTCCTGATGGATCTCCGACTGAGCCGGTTCTTCAGATTCCGGCGGCGGTGGAGGATCGGAGTGCTGTGGTTCCTGGCTGCTTTGCTGATGTTCAGAGCTTTGAGTGGTTGTCAGCCACGGCCATTGAGACCAGTCCTGCTGTCCCCAGTCCTGCTGAGGCCATTGCTGCTGAGGCCATTGCTGCTGAGGCCACTGCTGCCATTGCTGCCACTGCTGCCACTGGTTATTATCCTGGGAAAAACCACCGTCGTACGGCCATGGATTGTTTTTATTTGATGAAGTAGTGATCTCCATTTCGACCTGAAGGATGTCATAGTCAGTATCTTTTTGATAACCGGCATACAGCTCCTGGTTCCAGAACAGCTGAGGTGCTGCTGTAACGGGCGCCTCTTCTGCTTTTTCTATGCTTTTTTCTTCAGCTGAAGCTTTTGATGAAAACTGCGGGTTGGTGTTGTAGTATTCCATAAGAGTGTTCATTATGCCCTCAGAGTTGTTTATCTCCAGTTTCATCATCATAAAATACATTCCGCTGAGTCCAAGAAGAAGGATAAGCGAAAGAATAAGCATATTTACAACTGCAAATCTGATTTTTTGTTTTTTGATCATAGCAATCACTTCCCTGTGCTCAGACAGTAGCCGACTCCTCTGACGGTTTTGATCGTAACCTCAGAATTGATGTGAGAGAGCTTTTTTCTGAGAAAAGAAATATAGACTTCAACATTGTTGTATTCAGCATTTGAATCATAGCCCCATATTTTTTCAATGAGCTGTTCCTTGCTGAGAACGGCTTCTCCGTTTTTCATAAAGAATTCCATCATGGTGAATTCCTTCAGCCCGAGTTTGAAAGAATTTTTTTCACATGAAAGTTCATATGTGGAAAGGTTAAGTGTAATGTCGCTGTATGAGAGAATGTTTTCAGGTACTTTGTTTACATTTCCTCTTCTGCCTAAAGAACGTATTCTGGCAAGCAGTTCTTCCATGTTAAAAGGCTTGGTCATGTAGTCATCAGCACCGATGTCCAGTCCGGTGACCTTGTCACTTATTTCATCCTTGGCTGTGAGAAGCAGAACAGGTGTTGCGATCTTGTTTTGTCTGAGAGTTCGCAGCACATCAAAGCCGTTCATTTTAGGAAGCATAATATCCAGAACGATCACATCATAGATCCCTGACATTGCACAGTCAAGACCACTTACTCCGTCAAAGCACTGATCGGAAAGATATTTGTTTTTAAGAAATATCTGTGCCAGTGCATCGTTTATAAGAATCTCATCTTCAATTATCAGTATACGCATATTATTCAAAAAGTCCTTTCAAAATAATTTTTCTGCAGTATATTTTCTGCATAAATTATAAAGTTGTGATAATCACTGTTCTGTAAGTGCCCTTCTGAGTCTTATCATATCAAATACATTTATTTTTTCGTCGGAATTCATGTCACCGGCTCTGAATTGCTGTGAATCAGGTTCTGCATTTGATGAAAGAATACGTTTCAGAATTATCGCATCAGATACGCTCAGACTTCCGTCATTGTTGAGGTCACCGGATACAAAGGCTTTCGGAAGAGTACGGATCACATTTTCGATCGTCTCTGAATGCCAGCTGTTCCCGCTGCCTTTTTTTCTTATTCCGATAACATACTGTTTGTTTGATTTCAGACCATTGAATACAGGTGAATCCTGCCATTCATAATCATCTTCAAAATTTCGTTTTATTCCGTATTCGCAGCCTTCAGCATTTTCAAGTATCACAGAAGATTCTGTTACTCTTTTTATATCAAGATCTTTTTTGTTGGTTTTTTCGAGCTTTGGAATAGTAAATTCATAATACTCCGATCTGAATGATGTGTCAGTATCTTTTATGTAGAAAAGAACGGTTTCACCTTCAGCAAACGACTTGTTGCAATAAAAATTATCCACAGATATTTCAGTTATTTCACTTAAGTCAGTGGGGTAATTGGTTGAAACAAACAGATTTTTCAGCTCAAGCATGGCCTTTTTTATATAACCGTTTTTATAGCGTTTGTCCATCAGGATATCATCTGAGAAGCTGCCCCTGAGAACTGAAGAACATTGATCTTCTTCAATATCCGGAGGAGCGGGTCTGTCAGGAATGACTATTTCTTCAGTGATTCCTTCTTTGTCTGTAAAAATGATCGTTTGTCCGAGTAAATCAGAAATTTTTTCGAAGCATTGTATACTGTTTCCGTCAGGTCCTGTAACAGTATACATGGTATCGTCAAATATGATCTTTTCTTCTTCGTAGTTAAAAGAACATTTCGGAGTGTCCCCCGGAACTTTTAAAACTATTTCTTTGACCATGGACTGATATTTTTTTATTTCAGCATCGTAGGACAGCATCACATATAAAGAATATGTTTCTCCGGACTTGAGCGGTTCGGACAGATAAGTATGATTTTTTGAAAGAAGGTTTGCCGCCGGAATATCTGTTGTATACACCTGCGAAGTGGATTGCTTTATCTCAAGCTTGTAATATACATTCAGTACATGATCATTTGCGATCGACATGCTGACTCTGTTGTCATCTGTAAGAAAAACAGAGAGAGAATCATCTTCGAACGTCGGGCGGTCATCTATATGAAAGTGAATAACTGAACTTGCAGGTCTGTTATATGTGGCCGGTATCTGAAAATACAGATCCTTGTCAGATTCCGGATATATTTCGAAAAGATACTCATCAAATTTTGTGATCTGTCTTTCTGTCACGGAGCGGGGGTCTGACATATCCGGAGAATTGCTGTAGACTGTGTCTTTATCCATATGGCAGATGCCTTCTATGCAGTTGATGTTGTAATTTATTTTTATAAAATCATCGAGATAATTTTCAAGAGCGACCTTTGCTGTGAGGTCGATTTTTTGGCGGTCTCCGTTATATTCCACGAACAGCGTCTGACCAAGAAGATCTGTAATTGACTCACCGTTTTTTAACGTGTTCCCGTTTTCGTCAGTAACAAAAACAGATCCTTCATCAAATGATATCGTTTCTGAAAAATAATCAATGAATGCATAGTTTTTGAAAACATCAAATTCATATTTGCTGCTTGTTTTTCCTTCTTCGGAAACCTCTATCAAAATATGATTGTTTCCTGCTTTGGCATCCGGAAGAATGTATTCCTTTCCGGATGGTATTTCTTTTCCGTTTATGGTTATTTTTCCTGTACTTACCGGAAGGAGCACTATATCCTTTTCATAAGCGGAAACAGAAAAAGTCTGCTGAGCTCCTGATGATTTCAGATCAGCCTGCTCTTTATTTATTGTAAGATCTGAAAGAGCAGCACATGCCTGAGTGTATACTCCTGTATAGACGGTTCCCGGTTTGCCGTTTCTGTAAATTCGTGCTTTTATTATCGTATCTTCTTCGATAACGATCGGATCCGAATACAGATACGATGTCTTGTCGGGATCTGTTCCGTCCGTTGTGTAATAGATAGCAGAGTTATTTACGGAATCGAGTGAGACCGCAGTCCCGAATGCGATCTTTCCTGATCTTTCTGAAAAAGAAATATGATCTGTTTCCTCTGTAAAAGCTTTCAGGCATACATTTCCAAGATAGTAAGCATTATAAAGTCCCGGTTTTATAAGTGTGGTCTGCGGCTTATCCATTTTGATGCCGTATGTATCAGTCCAGCTGATGCCGTTGGAACTGATGAAGCTTTGTCCGGGAGCTGACATTGTCGTTTCAAGATCTGACTGTTCGATACAGCTGATGTTGAGATTGGTAATGTCTGACTCGGCGTTTATTATGGATGCCTCTACAGGTATGGGATATTCTTTTTCAGGGTTTGAAAGCTTTACCACTACTGAAAATATTTCACCCTGTTTTATTTCCGAGGCTTTGTCAAGTTTTACGGTATAGTATCCGGGATACATCTGTGTTCCGTAAGTCGTTCTGCCTTTTGTTCCGGATGTGGGATCGTTTTCGTCCTGAAGATCTGTATATACTGTGATCTCATATGAAGTGTTCTTGTCAGTTGTGTAGAACCCTGCGGCAGTGACTGCACTGTCAGAATCCGCTGTGAAAACATTTGCCATGTAACCTTCATACATATTTGTGTTGTCAGCAGTTATGATCCCGGAATATGCGGAATCGTAATAATAGCAGTTGTTGTACTCACTGTTCGATTCAAATTCAAGAACAGAAGTATCTGAAATTGACTGATCATAGTAAGAGATCCAGAAATAACCGTTGTCACCCCATTGGGTGCCCCAGCTGTTTTTGGCAAGCCAGGCACCGTTTCCGGCAGGCTTGTTAAGAAAGTTTTCAGCCGGATAGTTGTCATCCCATCCGGTCAGTATGACTGAGTGCGTGGGATTTTTTGCCGTCGAGCAGTACTGGGAAAATGTTGTTGTATCATATGTGACGCTGAAGTCAAAATTGAAATTTATTATTACCGGTTTTCCGGACAATATCATTTCTTTTATCTCGTCATCAGAAAATTTTATACGTTCATTTCCGTATATTCCCGCCAGCTTGAATTCACTGTATGAATTGACCATAACGGCGTTTTTCAGATGATAATCACTGATGAACTTCATATCAGGAACGATTTCATCGGTTGATGTGTCATACGGAAGTAAAGCTTCACTTACCGGACCTGCCCATTTTGAAAATGTCGATGTTAAAAATGAAGTATGTCCTCCTGCCTCAAAAAAGTCCGGTGAAGTGGTAGGGTTAAGTGAATCCTCTCCGTTAAATGTAAAATATGAAAGATGAAGCTCCGAGAGATCAATAAGAGGATCCTTTCTGACGAGAGAGCTTTCAGCTGCTCCGATAGCGGAAAAAGCCCAGCATAATCCGTAATCTCCCTGATCCTTTACGGATGTTATCGTTCCGTGCTCACGCATATCGAATGTTTCCGGAAAAACAGGAGCGGCAGTGCTTTCTTCTTTATCTGAAATATTATCATCGCTTTTTATTGTATCACTGTCATATATTTCATTGTTTGAAATGCCGTCTGTACTTTGTTCTGCACCTGAGATGCCCGGACGTTCAAGGGCAGTACATTCCAAAGCTGTGCAGACGGACAGCAAAACTGCGAAAAATCTGCTTCTTTTCAAAGTATCCAAGACCTTTCACCATGCAGACAAAATGCCTTTTTATCGTATTGTTTGCCTGCACTATTTATAAATATTGTTTATATAATTAAATTTTATCATGAATATATGGAAAAATCAAGGCAGGAATCAGCTATATTGTTGCTTTTATATGCTGAAAATATCATTTTTACAGAAAAATGCGGGGTGAAATGTATGATAATCTGTATACAAGTGCCATAATCGCAAAAAAAGATAAAAAAAAATAAAATTAGGTCTTGTCAAACAGACTAAAATATTATAAAATAGAAATATCAGTTGTTAAATGAGAAACAACAAACTTTAAATTATGATAAACTGAAAGGAAGTTAAATAATGGCAGGTTTAAACAAGGTTACAGTCGATGATATCAATGTTAAAGGAAAAAGAGTTCTTGTAAGATGCGACTTCAACGTACCGCTCAAGGACGGCGTTATCACAAACGACAACAGAATAGTTGCAGCTCTTCCAACTATCAAGAAGCTTATTGGTGACGGCGGAAAGGTTATTCTCTGTTCACATCTCGGAAAACCGAAGAACGGTCCTGAAGATAAATTCTCACTTGCTCCTGTAGCAGTAAGACTCGCAGAACTTCTCGGCAAAGAAGTAGTATTTGCAAAAGACAATGAAGTTGTAGGCGAAAACGCTAAGAAGGCTGTTGCCGCTATGAATGACGGAGACGTAGTTCTTCTCGAAAACACACGTTTCAGAGCAGAAGAAACAAAGAACGTTGAAGCATTCAGCAAGGATCTTGCTTCTATCACAGACGTATTTGTAATGGATGCTTTTGGTTCAGCTCACAGAGCACACTGCTCAACTGCCGGCATTACAGATTATATAAAGGAAACTGCAGTAGGTTACCTTATGCAGAAGGAAATCAAGTACCTCGGCAATGCTGTTGAAGTACCTGAAAGACCATTCGTTGCAATCCTCGGCGGCGCTAAGGTTGCTGACAAGCTCAACGTTATCTCAAACCTCATTGAAAAGTGTGATACACTTATCATCGGCGGCGGTATGGCTTACACATTCCTCAAGGCTCAGGGCATGGAAACAGGTAAGTCACTTGTTGATGAAGAAAAGATCCAGTACTGCAAGGACATGATCAAGAAGGCTGCAGATATGGGCAAGAAGCTCCTTCTTCCTATCGATACAGCTGTTGCTAAGTCATTCCCTGATCCTATCGATGCTGAGATCGAAGTATCAAATGTAGATGCTGACAAGATCCCTGCTGATCAGATGGGTCTTGATATCGGTCCTAAGACAGCTGCTCTCTTTGCTGAAGAATGCAAGAACGCTAAGACAGTTGTATGGAACGGACCTATGGGCGTTTTCGAAAACCCGACACTTGCAAAGGGTACTATCGCTGTAGCCAAGGCTCTTGCTGAAACAGATGCAACAACGATCATCGGCGGCGGTGATTCAGCAGCTGCTGTTGTACAGCTCGGCTTCGCTGACAAGATGAGCCACATCTCAACAGGCGGCGGTGCTTCACTCGAATACCTCGAAGGCAAGGTACTCCCAGGCGTTGCTTGTATTGCTGAAAAGAACTGATTAAAAAAATAATTATCCGAATAAAAGGCGGGGAGTTCTCCGCCTTTTTAAATGTAAAATATAAGGAGTAATAATCATGAATAAATCATTAAGAAAAGCTATCATCGCAGGAAACTGGAAAATGAACAAAACAAGACCGGAAGCAAAGGCTCTTCTCGAAGCTATCAAGCCTCTTGTAAAGAATGCAGATGGTAAAATCGAAGTAATCGCATGTGTTCCTTTCACAAATCTTGAAACAGCTGTAAACACAACAGCAGGTTCAAACGTTAAGGTTGGTGCTGAAAACGTTCATTTTGAAAAGAGCGGTGCATTCACAGGCGAAATTTCAGCAGACATGCTCGTTGAAGTAGGCGTTGAATATGTTGTTATCGGTCACTCTGAAAGAAGACAGTATTTCGGTGAAACTGATGAAACAGTAAACAAGAGAACAAAAGCTGCTCTTGCTGCAGGCTTAAAGCCGATCCTCTGCGTAGGTGAATTAAAAGAAGAACGTGAAAGCAACATCACAGAAGAAGTTATCTCACGTCAGATAAAGCTTGATCTTGCAGGCGTAAGTGCTGAAGATATCAAGAAGACAGTTATCGCTTATGAACCTGTATGGGCTATCGGAACAGGTCTTACAGCTACACCTGACCAGGCTGAAGAAGTTTGTGCATTTATCCGTGCATCACTTGCAAAGCTCTATGATCAGGCTACAGCAGATGCTGTTACTATCCAGTACGGCGGATCAATGAACGCAAAGAACTGTGCAGAGCTTCTTGCTAAGCCGAACATTGACGGTGGTCTTATCGGCGGTGCTTCACTCAAGGCTGAAGATTTCAACGTAATAGTTCAGGCTGCTGTTGAAGGTTAATTTCTTTTACAAATTATCTGAAAAATATCGGGCGGAAATTTTTTCCGCCTTTATTTAAATAAAATACTTTTTTGAAAGGAAAAATTTCTATGTCAAAAAAACCAGTTGCACTTATTATTATGGATGGTTACGGCTACAATCCCGATACATTCGGAAACGCAATTGCAGCCGCAAATAAACCGAACCTTGATAAATATATGAAATGTCCTAACACAACTATCGGAGCAAGTGGTCTTGATGTCGGTCTTCCTGACGGACAGATGGGTAACTCTGAAGTTGGTCATACTAATATGGGCGCAGGACGTATAGTATACCAGATGCTTGTAAAGATCTCAAAATCCATCAAGGACGGAGATTTCTTTGAAAACAAAGCTCTTGCAGATGCAATGAAGAACTGTAAGGAAAAGAATTCAGCACTTCATCTTATGGGACTTCTTTCACCGGGCGGAGTACACAGCCATATGGAACATCTTTACGGTCTCCTTGAGATGGCAAAGAAAAACGGACTTGACAAGGTTTACGTTCATGCATTCCTTGACGGACGTGACGTTCCTCCGTCATCAGCAGCTGAGTATATGGAAGAAGCTGTGAACGAGATCAAAAAGATCGGTACAGGTTCAATAGCAACAATTGCAGGCCGTTTTTATGCAATGGATCGTGACAATGCATGGGACAGAGTTGAAAAAGCTTACAATGCAATGGTCATGGGTGAAGGTGTTGAAGGCAGCGATCCTGTACAGGCAATCAAAGATTCATATAAAAACGAAGTTACAGACGAATTCATGCTTCCTACTGTCGTTGACAAAAACGGCATGATAAAGGAAAATGACAGCGTAGTATTCTTCAACTTCAGACCTGACCGTGCAAGACAGATAACAAGATCATTTGTTGATCCTGAATTCAACGGCTTTGAACGAAAAAAAGGTTATTTCCCTGTAAAATTTGTCTGCATGGCACAGTATGATGCTTCCATGCCGAACGTTTCAGTTGCATTCCCTCCTGAAGAGCTCTCAATGACTCTCGGCGAATACCTTTCAAAGCTTGGAAAGACACAGCTCAGAATAGCTGAAACACAAAAATATGCTCATGTAACATTCTTCTTCAACGGCGGTGAAGAAAAGCAGTTCGAAGGCGAAGACAGGATCCTTATCAAGTCACCTGACGTAGAGACTTTTGATATGAAGCCTGAGATGAGTGCTTATGAGGTTACAGACGCTGTTGTCGATGCAATTGAAAAAGACAAATATGATGTTATCATCTTAAACTATGCAAACTGTGACATGGTTGGCCATACAGGTGTATTTGATGCTGCAAAGGCTGCAGTAGAAGCTGTTGACACATGTGTAGGAAGAACAGTAGAAGCCGTTCTCAAAAAGGGTGGTGTAGCGCTTCTTACAGCTGACCATGGTAATGCTGACAAGATGTGTGAACCTGACGGAAGTCCTTTCACAGCTCATACTACAAACGTTGTTCCTTTCATCGTAACAGGAATGGACTGCAAACTCAGAGAAGGCGGTGTTCTCGCTGATATCGTTCCGACAATGCTTGAAATTCTTGAAGTTCCGCAGCCGAAAGAAATGACAGGTAAATCACTTATTGTAAAGTAACTCTTCAATTTAAAAAACATTATCAGCCCCTGCTTTTTCAAAGCAGGGGCATTTTCATAAAAAAATACATTAATAAATTTTTTAAAACGTGTATTGTGATAGCTGAAGAGTAATTGAGATTCAAAGCAGGGGGGGGATATCCTCTGTGCCATTATAACTGCAAAGTTATATATTTTTGAAAATGATATATACATTTTTCATATGTAAACCTGTAAAACAAATTGAATATATGTAATATATTCACAGAAAAAAATGACTCGTATATATGGAAAAACCGTATCAAATCGATGTTTAAAACATGTTAAATATTGCGAATGATGCTGTTTAATTAATAATTATATATATGATTTATAAAATTTTATATTACAATTTGAGCAATTATGCACAAATATCATCGAATATTACTATGACCATTTACAAAGTTTTTAAAGTTGCTTTACAACTAAAAAAAAAAATACTATAATAGATTTAGTGATAAGGTATGCGGATTAAAATTCAGCAGATTTATTTGCTGAATTACGTTCCGTTTTTCTTTTAGCTTACTGTCAGATGATATTCTTTAATACCTATCATTTTCCAAAATAAGATATTAACAGACAGTAAAAAGATTATTTAAGTAGGGCTTTGAAAAATTAAGTATTATTTAGGAGGAAAACTATGTCAAGTAGGAAACTTAAAAAAATTGTTGCTTCTTTAGCAGCAGTAACAATGCTTGCAGGTGCAGTTGCATCTCCACTGAACGTTTTTGCCGGTGAGCAGCTTGGTCCGTTCAACTTCGAAGAAGGAATCGGTCTTCCATGGCATATCTGCGAATCCGGTCCGGCAAAACTGGATTTTGATATTTCAGGCGGAACATACAATATCGAAATTGTAAATCCGGGCGGAAAATCAAGAGGCGGTGAAGACAGATGGGACTGTCAGCTTCGTCACAGAGGCCTTCATCTTGAATCTTCACATACATACAAATTAAAATATACAATTACATCAAGTGAAGCTGGTTACTTCTATGCTAAGATCGGTAACCTCGAAGGCGACGTAGAAGCTTGGCACGGTAATGGTACTGTTACTATCGATGGTGGTCCTTCAGTCAACAAACAGGGTAACGTAACTTACGGCGAAGGCTGGACACTTCTTCAGATCGGTGCCGGAGATACTATGACAGTAACAGCTGAGTTCAAACCTGAAAAGACAGTTGAAGTTGCTGAATGGGCATTCCACTTCGGCGGCAATGGTCAGTACGGTAACGGAAGCGGCGATGACTGTTTCCCAATAGGAACAAAGCTTTCATTCTCAGATATGTCACTCGAAGATACAACAAGTGATGAATATGACTGGCCGGCTGAAAAGCTTTATGCTTACAAGGATGTTTCAGTAAACCAGCTCGGTTATCTTGCTGATGGCATCAAGCAGGCTACATATGCTCCTTCAAACGGTAAGGAAGGAAGATACAGAAAATCTGAATCAGGTTCAGGCAGTGTTTCATTCTCACTTATGAAGAGCGGAAAAGAAGTTTACACAGGTACAGCTTCAGGTCAGAAGGATGCAGACTCAGGCAACTATACTTATGTTCTTGACTTCTCAGAATATACAGAATCAGGTTCAGGCTACACCATCAAGGTTGGATCAAACGAAAGTTATCCATTCTCAATCGGTGAAGGTTCTGACATTTATGAAGGACTTTATGAAGATGCTATCAACTACTTCTACCTCAACAGAAGTGGTATAGATATCGAAAGCAAATATGTTGTTGCAAACAACTATGACAGCCAGATCAAATCAGCAGAAGCACAGAATGTTACAGGTTCATTTATTTCCAAGTCTAACCTCGCTCGTGAAGCAGGTCATCCAAAGGATGTAGCTTACATCCAGTCTGAATGGGTTGATGCTTACAACGGTGATGGTTCTGACGTTGAAACATCTGATTCACAGGATGTTACAGGTGGTTGGTACGATGCCGGTAACTACGGTAAATACGTAGTAAACGGTGGTATCTCAGTATGGACTCTTATGAACATCTATGAGAGAGCACTGTACAACGGTGTTGAATCAAATTACGGTGATGGAACACTTCAGATCCCTGAAAATTCAAACAAGGCTCCTGATATTCTTGATGAAGTTAAATATGAAATGGACTTCTTCAGAGAAATGATCTGCCAGAGCGGTTCTTACAAGGGCATGGTTTACCACAAGATGCACGACTTCAAGTGGACAGGACTTGCAGTTTCACCAGCTGAATCAACAGCTCTTACTGCAGGCAAGGATTCCAAGAAGGGAACACTTTATCGTATAATCAAGCCGGTTGGTACTGCAGCTACACTTAACTTTGCAGCAGCAGCAGCACAGTTTGCACGTCTTTATGCAGATTATGATTCATCATACTGCAGCGATATACTCAAAGAAGCTGAAACAGCTTATGCTGCAGCTCTTGAAAATGATGACAAGGTTGCTCCTCTCGATCAGAACCGAGGCGGTGGTCCTTACGGTGATAACTACTTTGGTGATGAATTCTACTGGGCAGCTTGTGAACTCTATCTTACAACAGGTGATTCTTCATATCTCACAGACATGAAGAAGAGCAAACATTACCTTGAAATTCCTACAGCTCTTACCGGTGGTGAAAATAAGGGCGATATCGGATCATTTAACTGGGGTAATACTCAGGGTCTCGGATCAATTTCACTTATTCTCAACTCAACAGGAAAGAATAAGAATGCTAAGGGTGAAGTTGATTCAGAAATGGCTGCTACACTTACAAAGAACCTTACAGATGCTGCTGATGAATACTACAGCATAGAAGATGAACAGGGTTATGGTGTTCCATTCGGTCAGAGTGAAATGACAATTGACTCAAATTCTAAGGATGTATTCAAAGGATATACATGGGGTTCTAACTCATTTGTAATCAACAACGGTATCGTATTCGGTCTTGCTTACAACTTAACAGGCGAACAGAAATACCTCGACGGTGCAGAAAGAACAATGGACTACATCTTTGGACGTAACCCTAACGAACTTTCATTCGTAACAGGATATGGTACATATCATACAACATTCGTTCACCACAGATACTGGTCAGGTCAGCTTGATGCTGAAAACTACACAATTGCTCCTTCAGGCGTACTTTCAGGTGGTCCTAACTCAGGATTACAGGATCCATACGTAAAGGGTGCAGGTTACATAGTAGGAAAGACAGCTCCACAGCTTTGCTACCTTGATCATATCGAAGCTTGGTCTGCTAACGAATGTACAGTAAACTGGAACTCACCACTTGCTTGGATGGCTGACTTCATGGTTAATTATGGTGACTGTGATGTAGAACCTAAGGGCGGACCTACAGGCGAGACAGGTAATACAGGCGAGACAGGTAATACAGGCAATACAGGTTCAACATCAGATTTCATCTATGGTGACCTTAATGGCGACGGTGAGGCTGACCTTACAGACCTTACTCTCCTCAGCGTATACCTCATGACAAAGAAGGCTGGTTCTTCAATCAAGAACATCAAGGCCGGAGACGTTGACGGTGACGGTTCTGTTGATATCGCTGACCTCCCAAGATTCAAACAGTACATCTCAAAGGATACTAACGTTAAGAAGCTCGGACCGCAGTGATTTTAACTGATTTCGAATAATTCTACAAATAATTGATAAAAACCCTTCGGATATTTTTCCGGAGGGTTTTTTTAGGTGCGAAATACGTGAGTGAATTTAATGGGTTTATTTCTATTTTGTTGTATAAATGTAAATAGCAATAAATTCTTTTAGATAATATATGTTACAAAAAACAATTCACAAAATAATACAATTAAAGTAAAGGTATACAACCAGCAGAATGAAATACTATAGCTAATTACAATCTTAACAAAAGGTTCTTTACAATATGTTAAAACACCGTTATAATGTAAGTGTGATAAGGCATGCGGGCTTTATTATCGGTTAAAAATATTACATTCACAATTGTTTACAAAATATCAATCACTTGTATTTACTGCTCGATATTTTGGAAGAAAGTAAAGGAAAACAAAAACTGGAGGTTAGAGTTATGGCTATCAGAAAGTTAAAAAAGGTAATTGCATCATTAGCAGCAGTGACTATGCTTGCAGGGACAGTAGGGTCATCTGCATATGTTTTTGCAGATGGAATGCTTGGAGATTTTGATTTTGACAAGGGTGTCGGTGCTCCCTGGTGTTTAGTTGAAAACGGACCTGCAAAATCAAATTATGATATTTCAGATGGATGGTACAACATTGAAATTATCAATCCCGGCGGAAAATCAAGAGGCGGGGAAGACAGATGGGATCTGCAGCTTGTTCACAAAAATCTGAATTTTGATGCTTCCCACACATATGTATTATCATATACTGTAAAATCAGATACTGACGGATACCTATACTCCAAGATAAGCAATTCATTGGGAGACATAGAGATCTGGCATGGAAACGGAAATGTTGTCATAGAAGGCGGTTCGAAAGACAACAAGCAGGGCAGTGTGGAATACAAACAAGGCTGGAACCCTCTGAAAATTAATGCTAATGAAGAAATGACATTTACAGCAGAATTCAAGCCGATAGAATCAGTGGAAAATGGATTGTGGGCATTTCAGTTCGGAGGAGACGGTCAGTACGGTAACGGAAACGGTGATGCGTGCTTCCCTCCAGGAGCAAAACTTTCATTTTCAAATTTGTCTCTGATCGATAAGGATGCAGAGGAACCCGGTGAAGAAGTTGTTGATGTATACAAATACAGTGATATTTCAATAAATCAGTACGGTTATTGTTCAAACGGGATCAAACAGGCAACCTATGCACCTTCAAACGGAAAAGGCGGATTATACAGAGAAGCGGAAGAAGGTCCTGAGGAGATCACATTCTCTCTTCTGAAGAACGGAAAAGAAGAAGTATATACAGGCAAAGCTGTCAGAACAAAGGATACAGATTCAGGATATTTTACTTATGTTCTTGATTTTTCAGAGTATACTGAAACCGGAAGTCACTATATGCTGAAGGTCGGTTCAGAATTAAGTCCGAGATTTTGCATTTCAGATAATAAAACGCTTTATAAATGGCTGTATGAGGATTCATTGAATTATTTCTATCTTAACAGAAGCGGAATTGAAATAGAGAAACAGTATCTTTCAACATCATGCTACACAAATCAGATACGTTCTGCAATAAGTCAGAATGTTGACGGAGAATTCATTTCGGTTGATAATCTTACACGCAGTGCCGGTCATAAAAAGGATACAGGATATATTCAGTCCGAGTGGGTTGACGCTTACAACGGTGATGGCTCAGATGTTGAGAAAACTGATAAGCTTAACGTTACAGGCGGATGGTATAACGGTTATGATTATACAAAATCAGTTTATGAAAATGGTTATTCTGTCTGGGCTCTTATGAATATATATGACAGAGCAATTTCAAATGGTACAGAAGCAAAATATAAAGACGGATCAGCACTTTTACCTGAAAACACCAACAAAGCACCTGATATTCTTGATGAAGTAAAATGGGAAATGGACTTCTTCAGAAAAATGATATGCAAAGACGGCGAATATAAAGATATGCTTTATACTGAAATACGTGATTACAAATGGACCGGACTTGCAATTACTCCTTACAAATCAGCAGAACTTTCAAAAGAAAGTGATGATAACAAGGATGTATTATACAGAATAATCAAGCCTGTCAGCACGGGTGCTACACTTAATTTTGCAGCATCGGCAGCACAGTTTGCACGTCTTTACAAAGATTATGACGCAGAATACTGCAGCGAACTTCTTAAAGAAGCTGAAAATGCATACAAGGCTGCTGTTGAAAACGATGAGCGCTATGTTCCGCGTGAAAACGTAAAAGGATCCGGAGTTGAAGAGGATAATAGTGATGAATTTTACTGGGCTGCGTGTGAACTGTATCTGACAACAGGGGAAAAGACATATCTCAGTGATATGAAAGAGAGTAAGCATTATCTGACTGTTCCGACAACGATCGACAGTGAATTAAATGGATATCTATCATGTAATGTAAATTCATCATTTCAATGTGACTGTACAGCAGCTCTCGGTACAATTTCACTGCTTGTAAATTCAAACGGAAACAACAAAAACTGCACAGGAAAAGTTGATTCTGATATGGCAGCGAAAATTACTAAAAATCTTGTTGCTGCAGCTGACAAATATTACAGCTTTGAAGAAAAACAAGGTTTTGGCGTTCCTTTTGAACAAACCGTTGCCGACGAAAAAACAGGTGAATTAAACGGTTATCCGTATATGTCAAATTCATATATTATGAATAACGGTATCGTCATGGCTCTTGCATATAACTTTACAGGTGAGACAAAATACCGTGACGGTGCACAAAGAACAATAGACTATATGCTCGGACGAAATCCTAACAGAATGTCATACATAACAGGATATGGTTTATATCATACAACATTTGTATGCAGCAAGAACTGGGCTGCACAGGTAGATCCTGACAAGTATACACTTGCTCCTTCAGGCGTACTTGCAAGCGGACCGGATTCTCTGATAGAGGATGATTATATTAAGAATTCAGGCTATATAAAAGGCGAGGTCGCTCCGCAGTGGTGCTACGTTGACAATATCGAATCATGGTCAACAAATGATACAGATATTAATCTTAACGCATCGCTTTGCTGGATGGCTGATTTTATGACTGATCCTGACCACGCAGATAAAGGCACAGCCGAAAATGACACACCGGATGATTTGATCTACGGAGATCTTAACGGTGACGGTGTTGCTGACCTTACAGATCTCACATCGCTCAGTGTTTATCTCATGGACAAGAGTACAGCATCATCATTAAAGAACGTTGATGCCGGAGATGTTGACGCAAACGGTATAATCGACATTGCCGATCTTGCAAGATTTAAACAGTTTATTTGTCATGACGCAAGTGTAGCAAAGCTTGGCCCTGTAAAATGATCCTGATAAAAAAAGTAAAAGTATAAATTTTAAAGCATTCTTTGAAAAGCAATTTTTGGAGAATGCTTTAATTTTTTTTATTTAAAAACACGAATAAATAAAAGAATACTGTCAAAAGGGAAGGCTTTTACTGATAACAATATTGTATCAGCACTTATTAAAGAAAACTTATATTTTCTTAAATTGTATTATTTGTTAACGATAAGTTGTAGTTTAAATTGTATATATTTTTTAAAAAATAAATGCGATACTTGACATTTTAAATATAATGATGTAGAATTGGATAGGAAAGAGGTGATCTATTGATGAAACAAAAAAAATCTATTTGTTGTTTCACAGCAATGCTTTTAGGTTTAAGCCTGATGCCTGCTTCTCTGGGCGTATATGCAGATGATATGCCGGAAGATCAGCAGAAAAAGGGTACTACCGAAGACGGATACGACTGGGAGCTCTGGAATCAGTACGGTAAAGGTACTGTTGAGATGGAAGTCGGAGAAAAAGGTACATTCTCATGTTCATGGAAGGATATTCAGAACGTTCTTTTCCGTTCAGGAAAGAAACTCGGAAGCACAAAGAACTGGGATGAGTACGGCGGAATTCAGATCGAATATGATGTAGATTATGAACCGTTAGGAAACTCATATATGTGTGTATACGGATGGACAGAGGAGCCGACCGTTGAATACTATATCGTAGAAGCGTGGGGAGACTGGAGACCACCGGGAATCAGCAAGGGCAAAGCTACTCTTACTGTTGACGGAAAAGAATATGATGTATATACATCTACCCGTGTTGAACAGCCTTCAATTCACGGAACAGAAACTTTTGAACAGTACTGGAGCGTTCAGAAGAAAAACCCTGCAGTAGTTTATTCAAAAACAAATCTCAAGGGTACTATCTCCGTTTCAAGCCACTTCAAACAGTGGGAAGCTCTCGGCATGAAGATGGGCAAGATGTATGAAGTTGCCCTCAACATCGAAGGCTATCAGGCAAACGGAAGCGCAGTTATCAACAAGAACGATCTCAACATGGATGCTAAACTCAGCGACGATGTTAAGGTTGAATTAACAGATCAGACTCCTGAAGTTGAAGCTGATGATATTGCAGGCGCAAGTGCAAGTCTTACTGATGATTTCGAAAACGGAACATCATCATGGATCGGCAGAGGCGGCGTTACAGGCATCGCTTCAAAGGGATACAATGATTCCAAGAAGTCACTCGTTTCATATGAGAGATCAGATTACTGGAACGGTTTCCAGAGCAGCAGTGATGAAGTAGCTGCAGGCTGCACATATGATTTCGAAGCATACATGATGAGTGAAGAAGACAATTCTTTCCTCGTTGGTGTTCAGTACAACGACGAAGAAGGAACTACACATTATGACAACATCAACTCTGTAAAGGGTACTGCAGGCGAATGGACAAAGCTTACAGGTGAAGTTGTTATCCCTAAGGATGTTACAAGCATTGCCATCTATGTTCAGGCAGGCTCAGAAGGTGAAGCTACACCTGCATTCTATATGGACAACGTAAAGCTTACAAAGACAGCAGAACCTGAACCGGATGCTGACAGACCGCTCTTCGGTGACGTTGATGAAAACGGTGTTGTTGAGCTTACAGACCTTACAAACCTTTCACTTTATCTTTTAGGTGATATGGAACTTACAGAGTCACAGCTCCTCAAAGCAAACGTTCAGTATGACGGTGCAGTTGATATCGGTGACCTCGCTGTTCTCAAGCAGTACATCTGCAAGGATCCTGACGTTAAAGAGCTTGGAAAAGACTATGATCCTAATGTAGTTATCGATGAACCTACTGACGAATCAGTAGTTAAGATCACAAATAAAGTTGTAAACGGCGTTCTTACAAGTACATGCAACACATCATGGATCCCTGTAGGAAGCAAGGTAGCAGCTATTTCATTTGATGACGGTCCGGTTCCCGGAGGAAAAAATCCTCAGAGAATTCAGGATGCTCTTACAAAGAGCGGTTTCCATGCAACATTTTTCTATCAGGGAAACAAAATCAAAGGCTATGAAAAAGAGATCAAAAATGCATTCAATGCAGGTTTTGAAGTAGCAAGCCACACATGGACACATTCAAAGCTTACTGAGCAGGAAGACTTCGGTGTTGCTGAGCTTGCAAAAACAAAAGCAGCTCTTGATGAGATCATCGGCGGCGATAATGACTACACTGTAAGAGCTCCTTACCTTGATCTCAACAGCGATGTTTTAAAGGCTTGTGCTGTACCTTTCCCTAACTGCGGAATCGACACAAAAGACTGGGATGGTGCATCAACTGAATCTATTGTCAATACAATAAAATCAGGCATGACATCAGGCGCTCTTAAGGGTAAAGTAGTACTTTGTCATGAAAACTATGATACAACAGCAACTGCAATGGAGGAAGTATTCCCATACATGAAAGAAAACGGCTGGGTAAATGCATCAGTAGTTGAAATGTTCAAATACTACGGCAAGGAATTAAAAGCAGGCGTTAAGTACGACGGATGCTGATATTCATAAGTCTGTTTATTAAAAAATAATATTTTTAAAGCAGTGGAGTCTTTGGATTCCGCTGCTTTTTTTTTTGAAAAAACAGATTTAGAATGATGATTTTTTTCGCAGAATATTATTAAAGTATTTGGTAAAAATATATATTAATTTTTACTTATAGAAAAATTATTTGGATTATTTTCTTATAAAGGACTTGAAATAAGGTGCGATATGGTATAAAATAGTTGTTAGAAAGAGGTGATATTAATATGAAACAAAAAGTAATAAGTTGTTTTACGGCATTTCTGATGGGTGTATCTCTGGTTTCAGGAAACATTGTAAATGCTGCCGATCAGCAAAAAATGAATATGAAAGACGGCTACGAATGGGAATACTGGAACAGTAACGGTGCTGGAAAAATAGAAATGAATGTCGGAAATAACGGTATTTACGAATGTTCATGGAATGATGTCGAAGAATGTATATTTAAATCCGGATATAAACTTGGCAGTACACAAACATGGGACTATTATACATTCATGACAAGATGTTCGTACAGCATTGATTATAAACCGGAAGGAGTATCGTATATCGGCTATTACGGCTGGACGGAAGATCCACTGGTTGAGTATTATATAGTTGAGGCATGGGGAACATGGAGACCGGGCGGATTATTCGGAGAGAAGGAAAAAATATTAATTTCAGACGGAAAGTCATATGATATTTATTCGGTTGATCGAATAAATCAGCCTTCAATTCACGGAACAGAGATGTTTAAGCAGTACTGGAGTGTTGCTCAAAATAATCCGGCAGTAGTTGATAAAATGAATTCCATCAGGGGCGCGGTAACATTGTCAAATCATTTTAAAGCATGGGAAGAAAACGGCATGAAACTCGGTAAAATGTATGAACTGAGTATGCAGGTCAGCTGCTATCAGGGAAGCGGATATGCAAAAGTAAAGCCGGGTTTTAATGGGTTTGAAGGTTTTGAGGGTGAAATGGAAAATGTTGTCGGAGATAATAATACTGAAACTACAACGATAAATACAGAAACGACTGTTACTGATGTTACAGTTGAAACAGTACAGGACGTTCAGACAGACATATCGGAAGAAACGACTGTGACAGATGTTACTTCCGAAACAGTACAGGACGTTCAGACAGACATATCGGAAGAAACGACTGTGACAGATGTTACTGCCGAAACAGTACAGGACGTTCAGACGGACATATCGGAAGAAACGACTGTGACAGATGTTACTGCCGAAACAGTACAGGACACTCAGACAGATATATCGGAAGAAACGACTGTGACAGATGTTTCTGATACTGATGTTACGACAGAGAACAGTACGGATGAAAACGAACCGCTGTATGGAGATGTTGATGAAAACGGTGTTGTTGAACTTACAGATCTTACTGTTTTGTCAGTATATCTTTTAGGTGGTAATGAGCTGTCAGATAGCCAGCTGATTAAAGCTAACGTTTACAAAGATGAGTTTGTTGACATAGCAGATCTTGCACGTCTTAAACAGTATATATGCAAGGATCCGGTAGTTTTGGAAGGCGGATTGCTTAAAACTATAACTGACAAATTGAAATCAGGAAATGAAGACGGCTACGACTGGGAACTGTGGAATGATGACGATATAGGAACTGCAGAAATGACTATAGGATCAATCGGCAACTATTCGTGCTCGTGGTCAAATGTCAGAAACTGTATTTTCAAATCGGGCAAGAAACTTGGATGTACGAAGACTGCGGATGAATATGGCGGTCTGACATGGACATATGATGTTGATTTTTCTCCAAACGGAAACGCTTATATGGGTATTTACGGATGGACAGAGGATCCGACTGTAGAATATTATATTGTTGAGAGCTGGGGAACCTGGAGACCGCCGGGAATACGAGATAAAAAAGGTATTTTACAGTCTGATGGAAGAAATTATGATGTATATACTGTAACACGTTATAATCAGCCGTCAATTCACGGAACAGAAACCTATGAACAGTACTGGGATGTTGCACAGACTAATCCGGCCTGCGCTTATACAAAAAAGAATATAAAGGGTAGTATAAACATATCAAATCATTTTAGAAACTGGGAAAAGCTCGGACTCAGGACCGGACGCCTCTATGAAATATCATTTTGTATTGAAGCTTACAATTCAAGTGGAAGCGCAGACATAAAACAAAACCGTCCTTATTATTAATTTAAGTCGTCACTTTATTATCGGTTAAACTGAAAATAAAGTGACGATATTTTTTTGTAATAAAATGAACGGACATATTTTTTAGAATTACAGTGAAAAATATTCATCAAGAGCTATTTTTATGTTATTTTATATATTTGTATTGTTTAATGAAAATATTTATGTTATACTAAAAAAGGTACTGACAAAATCAATAAACCATAATATGATAATTTGTCAAAAATGATATTAATATTTAACGGAGGACTAATTTTTATGGATTCAGTAGCAGAGCAGATAGTTTCAAAAAGAGAATCGGATTCTGACAAAATAAAAAGATACCTGTATTTTATCGGAGGTCCGGCACTTGGAATAGTACTTGCAATATTGTCAAGAGTGTCGATGCAGTTGAGTTTTCTGTTAGGTATTGCAGCAGCAGCTGCGATCATAGGCGGAATATATCTCGGACTGAACACAAGTACGGAATATGAATATTCTGTGGTAAACGGGGAGATCGATATTGACAAGATCATTGCCCAGAAAAAGAGACAAAGTATGGTGAGCTTTTCTGCGACCGCATTTACGGCTTTTGGAAAATATACGGATGATACTCCTGAAACTGACGGTTCAGTGGTAACGATAATGGCGATAGGTGATAATGGTCTGGATCTGTACTATGGAGATTTCAGTTCTGATTCACTCGGAAAATGCAGACTTATCTTTACACCAAACAGCAGAATTCTCGAAGGCATAAAGCAGTATCTGAGAACTCCTTTAAAAGGCAGCATTACGTGTGATGAAGCTGGTAATGAGGAAGATCCGAATGTAGTAATTGATGAAGAAAAGTCAGAGAAAGCTGAAGAGAAAAGTGCTGAGGCTGAAGAAGTAATAGATGAAGTTTGATTTTTTCGGAGAAGTATTATGAAAATAGGAATTGATATGGTGGAAATAGCAAGGATCAGAAAGAGCATTCAGATCCCGGGCTTTATTGAAAAAATATATTCAAAGGGTGAGATAGAGCTATACCATTCAAGAAAAGACAATGTTGAGATACTTGCAGGACGTTTTTGTGTTAAGGAAGCTTTCAGCAAGGCACTTGGGACAGGAGTCAGAAACTTTGAACTCGATGAGGTCTCAACTCTTTCGGATGAGCTCGGTGCGCCATATATCGTACTTGAAGGAAATGCTGCAAAGCTCTGCGATGAAAAGAAACTGTCTGTCAGCATAACTCATACTGCAGAATATGCACAGGCTGTCGTTTTGCTTAACGACTGACATCTGAAAGAATGATGCAAAACTTACTGATTAAAAAAATAAGCTGTTACATAAACAGCTTAAAAAGCGGTTGTCATCATGAGAACAATTATTTTGGTTTAGTTTTTCTTTAAGGCGTTTGGATAAATCATAATAATACAAAATGTTTAAAATCACAAAATAATTCAAAGCTCTGTTTTTAACAAGCAGAGGCGATTCGAAGAAAATTCCCTTCTAGAATTGACTTTAAGAATTTAAAGTTTAAAACGATCAGAAAGGATAGGATGATAATGACGGCTGTGAAGCAAGGCGATCTTTGTTAATTAATGGATAGTCATCTTTTTTTCAATGTTAGAACATAATTAAAACATTATTAGAAAATATAATAATTATCGAAACAAGTATAATTCTTGGGTTATCAAATTCTTATTTTTTTAGAATTTGTTATTATATCACTTCTATATAAAAAAGCCGGAAAAAAATCACCGGCTTTTTTATTTTTATTAAAGAATTATTTTAACTATTTCTTCAGGTGAGGATACTGTGTATTCGGCACCGGCAAGGATGAGCTCCTCTTTGGTCCTGAATCCCCATTCGCAGCCTATTGAAGTGATACCTGCATTTAATGCGGTAGTGATGTCGACGTTTGAGTCGCCTATCATTACTGCATTTTCTTTATTTTCACCAAGTTCCTTTAAAATATCAAAAATAATTGCGGGATCCGGTTTTACAGGTCTCGATGTCTGTTTTCCGAAAATAACAGAAAAAGTGTCTTCGCCAAATATTTTTTCTATCAGGAGCTTTGTAAAATCATGCGGCTTGTTTGACGCAGCACAGAGCTTTATACCGTTGTTTTTAAGAGCTTTCAGAAGTTCGTGTATTCCTTTATACGGTTTGGTTTTATCCATGCAGTGTTCGTTGTAGTAAAGAGAAAAATATTCGTGAAGCTTTTGGGTTTTCTCTTCATCTGCATTTTCACCGAGTGCTCTTTCACAGAGCTTTATTGCTCCGTTTCCGACAAATCCTTTGAAGGAAGAGAGCGGGTGAGTACTGTATCCCATTTTTTCAAGACCGAAGTTGACAGCATCAGCTATGTCTTCAAGTGAATCTATAAGCGTACCGTCAAGGTCAAAAATAGCAGTTGTGAACATATTTATATCCTTCTTGCCAGACGTTCGGAGTATTCGGCTCTGAATTCGTCAAAAGTGTCATTTTCTATTGCTTCGCGTATTTTTTCAGTGAGAGTGTTGTAGAAGTACAGGTTGTGCATTACAGCGAGTCTTCCGGCGAGCATCTCCTGAGCCTTGAAAAGATGACGGATGTATGCACGTGAGAAGTTTCTGCATGCAGGACAGTCGCATCGCTCATCAATAGGCTTCGGGTCAGTTTCATAGCATTTGTTTGTAAGATGCATGATGCCGTCCCATGTGAATACTGTTGCGTGTCTTGCGTTTCTGCTCGGCATAACGCAGTCGAACATGTCAACTCCTCTTGCAACAGCCTCTATAATATTTGAAGGAGTACCGACTCCCATGAGATATCTCGGTTTGTTTACAGGCATATACGGCTCAACCGACTCTATGATCCTGTACATATCCTCAGTTGCTTCTCCGACAGCAAGTCCGCCGATAGCGTAACCGTCAAGGTCGAGGTCAGCGATTTCCTTCATATGCTTTACTCTGAGTCCGTCGTATGTGCAGCCCTGATTTATCCCGAAGAGCATCTGATTTGGATTTATTGTATCCGGAAGGCTGTTAAGTCTCTTCATTTCCTCTTTGCATCTGATGAGCCATCTTGTGGTTCTCTCACATGAAGCTTCAGAATACTCAAAAGGCGCAGGATTTTCAACGCATTCATCAAAAGCCATGGCGATCGTAGATCCGAGATTTGACTGTATCTGCATACTCTCCTCAGGTCCCATAAAGATCTTTCTGCCATCTATATGCGAGTTGAAATAAACGCCCTCTTCCTTGATCTTTCTGAGCTTAGCCAGCGAAAACACCTGAAATCCGCCGCTGTCCGTAAGTATAGGCTTATTCCAGTTCATAAACTTATGAAGCCCGCCCATCTGCTTGATTATCTGATCTCCCGGACGCAGATGCAGGTGATAAGTATTGCACAGCTCAACCTGAGTTTTCAGATCATCAGCAAGGTCAATCGAAGAAACTCCGCCCTTTATAGCCGCCGCAGTACCGACATTCATAAAACAAGGCGTCTGAAACGTCCCATGAACCGTCTCAAACTTCCCACGCCTCGCCTTTCCCTGTTTCTTAATAAGTGTATACATAAAAACAACCTTTCTTTTTTGTATTGAAATCTCCATATAAAAATTTCTTTTATACAAATTCGATTCTTCTTAGCAAAAGAAAATCTCAATCGTTAAATGTGAAAGTACATTTTAGTAGTGAAAAATGAAGGTGCATTTAAAACAAAGCCCCATGCATCGCGAAGGTGCAGGGCGACCGCAAAGCCCTGCAAAAACCTATGAGCTCCCGGTAACTACCCCATAAAACGAGTCAAATTATATACTCGAATCATCCCTGCGAAGGTGCAGGGCGACCGCAAAGACCTGGAAACCTATGAGCTCCCGGTAACTTCCGCCACTATGACTCAACAAATAAATATAAAAAAATCACACAATCATCATCGCATCCCCAAAACTAAAAAACCTGTATTTCTCCTCCACAGCCTCTTTATACGCCGCCATAGTCTTATCATACCCATAAAACGCTGAAACCAGCATGATCAGAGTACTCTCCGGCAGATGAAAATTCGTAATAAGCCCGTCAAGCACCTTAAATTCATACCCCGGATAAATAAATATATCCGTATACCCTTCAGCTTCCTTTATCTCCCCATAAAACGTTGCAACGCTTTCAAGCGTTCTGCATGAAGTAGTACCTACAGAAATAACTCTTCCTCCCTCAGCCTTCGTCTTATTTATAAGATCAGCCGTCTCCTTAGGCAGATAATAATGCTCGCTGTGCATTTTATGATTTAAAACATCATCGACCTTGACAGGTCTGAACGTACCAAGTCCGACATGAAGAGTAACATACCCGATATTTACTCCCATTTCCTTTATCTGCTCAAGCATTTCATTTGTAAAGTGAAGTCCTGCTGTAGGAGCAGCCGCAGAACCGAGTTCCTTTGAATAAACAGTCTGATAACGTTCCTTGTTTTCAAGCTTTTTTGTTATATACGGCGGGAGCGGCATCTGTCCTATCTCCTCAAGAGCCGTAAAAAAGTTCCCTTCACATGAAAACTCAACTATTCGGTTACCGTCATCCTTAACTTCCTTTACCTCAGCAGTCATTCTTCCGTTTCCGAAAACAAATTTTGCACCGGGTATTGCCTTTCGTCCCGGTTTGCAGATGATTTCCCACACCTTGTCGCCCTTCTGCTCCAGAAGGAGAAATTCCATGGCTCCGCCTGTATTTAGTTTTTCACCGTAAAGACGTGCAGGAAGAACTCGTGAATCGTTCAGAATAAGTGTGTCACCTTTTTTCAGAAAGCTCAGAAGATCATAAAAATGTTTATGCTCTATGCTGTCATTTTCTTTTGACAAAACCATCAGACGTGATGCATTTCTAGGTTCAACAGGTGTCTGAGCAATGAGCTCTTCAGGGAGATCATAGAAAAAATCGGAAGTTTTCATTTTAATCGGGTCTGCTCCTTTTATAAAATTAATATTTATTAATAAAGTCCGTAAATTTCGTAATTGCTTAAATTACGCCAGCACTATTAATATTATCATAATTTGTGTTCAATTTCAAGTGCAATGAACTGTGATATGCAAAAGAAAACACCTGTTCTTAAGTAATAAACAAAAACTTATTTTCTATCTGCACGGTATATGAGGAAAATGACAAAGTGTGAAAAAACTGTTGACATTGAAGATGGATAGTGCTATTATTTATATAAGGTAGAGGCGCGGCAAAGAATAGTAGCAGAGTGCAAGGAAAACCATTCCGTTATGAGCTTCTGTGAAAGGTGATGCTGCCGAAGAACATATTTTGGTACGATATGTTTTGGTTGTATGCCGAACAGGTATGCAACTGTCATCATTCAGTGTGATGGAGAGCTATCGGTGTTTTATTTCGCACCTTTATTTTCTGATTATATTGAACGATGAGCCGGTAAATTATTTACCGGTTTTTTTATTTAAAAAGCTTAGTTTTGCTTTTAAAACCGAAACCACAAAATCCAAAATCAATCAGCAAAAACAAACGGAGGTCATTTTTTATGAAACATTTTAATGTCGGTATTATCGGTGCAACAGGTATGGTCGGTCAGAGATTCGCTACTCTGCTTGAAAATCATCCGTGGTTCACAGTAAAGGTTCTTGCAGCTTCACCGCGTTCAAAGGGCAAAACCTATGAAGAAGCAGCAGGTTCAAGATGGGCTATGGACACACCAATGCCTGAATCAATGAAGAACATGGTTCTTTATGATGCAACAGCTGATATCGATGAGATCGCATCACAGGTAGACTTTGTATTCTGCGCTGTTGACATGAAAAAAGATGAGATCAAGGCACTCGAAGAAAAATATGCAAAGGCAGAATGCCCTGTAGTTTCAAACAACTCAGCTCACAGATTTACAGATGACGTTCCTATGGTAGTACCGGAAATCAACCCGGGACATCTTGATATCATCAAGGCTCAGAGAGAAAGACTCGGCACAAAGAGAGGCTTTATCGCTGTAAAATCAAACTGTTCTATCCAGAGCTACGTTCCTGCTCTTCATCCGTTAAGAGAAAAGTTCGGAATCAAGCAGGTTCTCGCTTGTACATATCAGGCAATTTCAGGCGCAGGCAAGACTTTCAAGACATGGCCTGAAATGGTTGACAACCTTATTCCTTACATCGGCGGAGAAGAAGAAAAATCAGAACAGGAACCGCTTAAGGTTTGGGGTACAATTGAAAACAACAAGATCGTAAAGACAAATACTCCTGCCATCACAACACAGTGCCTCAGAGTACCTGAATCAAACGGACACACAGCAGCTGTATTCGTAACTTTTGAAAAGAAACCTACAAAGGATGAGATCCTTCAGTGCTGGAAAGAATTTGCAGGCGTTCCGCAGGAACTCGAACTTCCACATGCTCCAAAGCAGTTCTTAAACTATTTTGAAGAAGATGACCGTCCGCAGGCTAAGCTTGACAGAGACCTTGAAGGCGGTATGGCAGTTTCTATCGGACGTCTCAGAGAAGATACACAGTATGACTACAAGTTTGTATGTCTTTCACACAATACACTCAGAGGAGCAGCAGGCGGTGCAGTTCTTCTTGCAGAACTCCTCGCAGCTAAGGGATACTTTGATTAATTTATCTTAATTACTATATACTTTTTCTTTCAGGGAGGGAAAAACAATGAAAAATACTATTTTCACCGGTGCCGGTGTTGCAATAGTAACACCTATGAATGAAGACGGTTCCATTAACTATGAGCAGTTCGGCAAAAATATCGATTTTCAGATCGAAAACGGTACAGATGCCATCATCGTTTGCGGAACAACAGGGGAAGCTTCAACCATGACAGATGAAGAGCATATCGAATGCATCAGATTCTGCGTAGAGAGAACAGCAAAGAGAATACCTGTTATCGCAGGAACAGGAAGCAATGACACAAAGTATGCAGCAGAGCTTTCAAAGGAAGCTGAAGCTGCAGGCGCTGACGGTCTTCTTCTGGTTACTCCTTACTATAACAAGACAACTCAGAGAGGTCTTATCGCTCACTTCAACTACATCGCTGATGCAGTAAACATCCCGATTATCCTCTACAACATACCGGGAAGAACAGGAATGAACATTCAGATCGATACCTACAAGGAGCTTGCAAAGCATAAGAACATAGTTGCTGTAAAGGAAGCAAGCGGAAACATGAGCTACGTTGCAAAGCTTATCGCAGAATGCGGTGACGTTCTCGATGTTTACAGCGGAAACGACGATCAGATCGTTCCTCTTATGGCTCTCGGCGGACAGGGCGTTATCTCAGTTCTGTCTAACATCATGCCTAAGGAAACACACATGATCGCTCAGTACTGTCTTGACAACGATGTTAAGTCAGCTGCAAAGTTACAGGCTCAGTACCTTGAACTTATCAACAATCTCTTTATTGAAGTAAATCCTATTCCTGCAAAGGAAGCCATGAATCTCATGGGTATGAACTGCGGTCCTTGCCGTATGCCTCTCTATCCTATGTCTGACGATAACAAAGCTAAGCTTATGAACTCCATGAAGGCACAGGGACTTATCAAGTAATTTATTACCGAAGGGAAGCATTAATTATGATAAACATAGCAATTATGGGTGCAAACGGCCGTATGGGAAAAATGGTAAACGAATGCATAAGTGAAAGAAATGACTGTACAGTTGTTGCAGGCATCGATTCTTTCAACAAGCAGTATGCTGATTTTCCGATATACACAACTATTGATGAAATGAAAGAAAAGCCGGACGTGATCATCGACTATTCAAATCCTGCTTCACTTGAATCAATGCTTAACTATGCTGAAAAGAACGGTACTCCGATAGTTATTGCAACAACCGGATACTCTGATGAACAGATGGCAAGAATAAAGGAAGCATCAAAAAAGATCGCGATCTTTTTCTCATGGAACATGTCACTCGGAATAAATCTTCTTGTTGATCTTTCAAAGAAAGCTGCAGCTTTTCTTGGTGAACAGTTTGACATCGAGATAGTTGAAAAGCATCATAACCAGAAGCTTGACGCACCGAGCGGAACAGCTTTGATGATAGCAAACGGAATAAACAAGGAATTTGATGATTCCAAGGAATATATTTACGAAAGACATTCAAAACGCCAGAAGCGTGAAAAGAAGGAAATCGGAATACATTCTGTAAGAGGCGGCACAATTGTCGGCGAGCATGAAGTTATTTTTGCCGGCAAGGATGAGGTTATTACAATTTCACACAGTGCAGCATCAAGAAATGTTTTTGCTGTCGGTTCTGTAAATGCTGCGGTATTTATCAAGGACAGAAGTGCTGGAATGTACGAGATGGCTGACGTTATTAAAGAAATGTGATCGGATAATAAATATTTTTCTGATAATATTTTTTTGAAATTAAAAAAGGATCCGGAATCAATTGTTTCGGATCCTTTTAATTGTAAAAACAGGCGTAATTCTCATTTTTATGTGAGAATTACGCCTGTTTTTTTTATTTTAATAAGAATGTGAAAAAAAGTGTGAAGAATCAAAATGTCTTTTCAATACAGCTGATAAGCCATGTGCCGTCTTTAAGTTCGATCTGAGCTGTGAGGAATACATCTCCGACAGCTACATTGCTTGATGTGATTTTAGCTGTAAAAGCTGTTTCTGTAACGTCTGAAATTACGAGTGAATCTTTTACAAAATCAAAGCCGCATCCGCGTCCGCCGTCGAGGCAGTAAAGCTGACCGTCAACATCCATATATATCGGCATAGCATGTCCGCCGTCCAGATCAAGTGTATCCTCTATTTCAAATTTTGCATTTCCTGTGAGACATCCGTCGATGAATTTTCTGATATCATCAACGCATGTGAAGCTCTCATCGGTAACATGGTTATAAGTTCTGTTTTTTCCGTCAACGATGTAGTCATCTCTTGTTTGCATTACAGCAGTTGCAAGGAGATGGTCGACTGTATTGTATTTTTCAAAAAGTTTATAAGCTGTTTCTTTCAGCTCTTTGGTATTTATATCATCTTTTGTTTCTGCACTGTTTTCTGATTCAACAGTGGTCTGCTTTTCTGTGTCAGCAGTGTTCTGTTTTTCTGTTTCTTTTTCTGTGACAGTTGTTGTTTCTTCAGGAGCCTTGGTTTCGGTTTCAGCGACTGTTGTTTCTGCAGCGGTTGTTGCTTCTGTTACGGCAGTAGTTGTTACTGCTGTCGTGGTATTGGTTTCAAGTTCTGTAAAATCGTCGTCATTGTAGCATCCGGTAAAAGCTGAGAGTATTCCTGCCATTAAAGCGATAATTAAAAGATTCTTTTTCAAATTATTCACGTTCCTTTTTAATGTTTAGTAGGTTTGTTTCCTTTTGATATTTGTATTATAGCATATATTTTGAAGCTCGTTTTTGAAATTACAAATTTGTAATTTTTTATTTTTTGGCTCTTCTGTACCGTTGGTCGAACAAAATATGGTAATTGATATGCATAGATATTTATTCCACGTTCCACTTGACAACGAGCCTCTGTCAATGCGATATTCTGTCAGCGAGGCAGCTGCCGATAAATCTCTGCTGCCTTGC
>JAZUJY010000207.1:0-13220 GCA_045643005.1 Oscillospiraceae bacterium
AAAAAGACAGTACAAGGACAGTTTATTCAGATTCTTATTTGGAAACGAAGAATACAAAAATTTTACACTTGACCTTTATAATGCAGTAAACGGCTCAAATTATACAAATCCGGAAGATATTCACATTACGACTTTAAACGATGTTATTTATATGAATATCAAAAATGACGTTTCTTTTTTATTTACCGGAGAAATGAATTTTTTTGAACATCAGTCCACATTCAATCCGAACATGCCTGTAAGGATACTGATTTATGCCGGCAGAGTGTATAACAAATACATTCATGATAACAAACTGGATATTTACAGTTCTTCTGAGATCAGGTTACCTGTACCAAAATGTATTTGCTTCTATAACGGCAATAAAAAGATCAAAGATAAAACCATACTGAAATTCAGCGATTCTTTTTCTGATATTGACGGCAAAACGGATATAGAAGTCAAAGTTACCATGTTAAACATCAATTACGGCAACAACAGAAAATTACTTAAAGCCTGCAAACCGCTTGCAGAGTATTCGTATTTTGTAAAATGTATTCGTAAAAATTTAAATAGAACCAATGACCTGAAACAGTCAATAAGTGAATCAATCGATATGATGCCGGATGACTATGTATTAAAACCTATTTTAAATTCTCACAGAGCGGAGGTTATGGATATGTGCGTTTTAGAATATACACAGGAAAAAGCTGACGAATTTCATAAGGCGGAGATCAATAGATTAAAAGACGAGGCTTTGAAAGAAAAGAATAGGGCGGATGATGCAGAAAAAAGGGCGGATAATGAGAAAAACAGAGCGGATAATGCAGAAAAAGCTACAAAAAACTTAGTTGAATTTTTAAAGAATTCCGGTAAAACCGATGATGAAATCAAAGAAATTCTTAACCAGGGAAAAAATTAATAAATTTTCAATTTTTAAAAGAAGGTTCATAACAGTAACGAACCTTCTTTTTTTGTTGTCTTTACAAAAAATTTGAATGAAACAGTAATATTTGCGCCACCGTCATTTGTTCTTAATACATCCGAACCACATTATATCATCTAATTTTACCGCTCATCTTATCACATAACAGATAACAATCCAGATCTCTTCATTCACCGCAACACAATTATTCACATTTCACATATATTAGTGCATCTTGCAACAAATACTTGATTAATATTACAAATTGCTGTATAATATAATTAAAGAATTTATAAAAAATGCAAAACATCTAATGTATGTGACGCAAAGCTATAAGGACTGTGGGGAATGTCAACCGGCTGAATTTTTATATGTTTGATAGCTGCACCGCAGGTATAACGAAATGCTTGCGGTGCTTTTATATTTATGAGGGTGGGATTTATGATGAGCAAAAAAAGATTTATATTGTTACTCTTAAGCATACCTTTAATATTCTCATCATGCGATATACCGGACTCTTACAGTAATCAATCCGCTCAGCTGTTAAATGTTTCGGATCCGGAAGCTGAAGATACAGCACCTGAAAAATCAATTATCATCGACCCAATTTCTGAAACTTCATCAGCACCTGAAGCCGCAGCTGTTGCCACGGCAGTAACAAGCGGTTCAGAAACAGAGCCGGTTACTACACCATTAACAGAGGCAGTAACTGAGAAAAAAGAGATAATCTTTCCTCCGGATGCTTCTATAGATTTATCTTCGATCCCTGAATACAGTACGTCTTCATATGTTGAAATAAACGGCAATAAACCATATTTCGATGTGTTCACTGATGAATATTTTGAAAAATATCCGGAACTTGACAGCCTTGGAAGATGCGGAACTGTATTTGAAATGCTCGGACCGGAAACACTGTCTGAAACGGAACGTGAAGGAATTGGTATGATCAAGCCTTCGGGATGGCATACAGTAAAATATCCGGAAGTGATCTCAGATCTTTACCTGTATAATCGCTGTCATCTTATAGGCTACCAGCTTTGCGGGAAAAATGCTGATGAACGCAATCTGATAACTGGAACAAGGTATATGAATTTATCCGGAATGCTTCAGTTTGAGGACAGAACAGCTGAATATATCAAGCAGAGAGGCAACCATGTCTTATACAGAGTTACACCTTTGTTTGATGGAAATAATCTTGTGGCGAATGGAGTTCTTATGGAAGCTCTGTCAGTTGAAGACAACGGTTTATGCTTCTGCGTGTACTGTTACAACGTTCAGCCGGGAATAGTGATCAATTACTCTGACGGTGAAAGCTGGGTTATAGAAACAGTTGAAGAGACGATTCAGACAGAACCTGAGGAGATTGTCCGCGAAATAATTCCTGCTGATGAACCGGTCGGACAGCAGTATATTCTTAATACAAATACTAAGAAGTTTCATTATCCTACCTGCAGTTCCGTAAATCAGATGAAGGAAAAGAACAAGAAGGAATACACAGGAACAAGGGATGAAATAATAAATCAGGGATTTTCGCCCTGTAAGAACTGCAATCCATAGGATTGCAAGAAAACACAATTTATGTTAAACTGAAGGAGCACTTCATACTTTTCTTCAAAATAAGGATATGAATATAATTCTTTCAGAATGATTTTTTATTGATAAAAAGCACGCAGATATGATACCTGCGTGCTTTTTTGTACCTTTCAGTTAAACTCAATTTACAGATAAAGTAAAATACAACTATTGAAAGACAATTCAATTTATGTTACACTAAAAGGAAAGAAATCAATGAGCAGCGATATGCTCTCAGGCTTGTTTAACACAGTTCTGATAACTAACAAAAATAATAATAAAAATATATGGGAAATACAATTTTAGAAATACACCGAAGATATTTTCATATGTAATACAGTAAGCCGGAAAGGAAATTTATTTTGAAAAAAAACAAAAAAGATTTAGTATTTGGAATTATTTATTTAATATTCGCATGTATTTATCTGCTGTTAAAAGCACATGTGATGTGTATCATATTTTTTATTTTAGGAATTATAAAATTTATATTATATTTTTTTGTTCCTGATGATGAAAAAGAGGAATTGACAGGGAAAAAAGTGAAAAATAGAACGCAGAATAACAGCTGCGATCCAAAACCCAAAAAAATTCTGCCGTCAATTGTACCGGCCGAGTTTGAAAATGAAATTTCAGATGAAACAATAGGCTGCAGTTATAAAATAAACGGATCGTTTCTGGCACACAAGTCACATGCTGCGGAAGTAGAAATGATAAGTACATACGCACGTTCTGAAGATGAAATATTTTCAGGCAATACACATGTATTTCTTCAGACCGATCCTGCATATGAAACAGTAACCGAATATATAGAAACCGGAAACATTGAAAACGCTGAGTTCGTTGAAAAAACGGAAGGATTTTTCATGTTCCGTGCCAAAATACAAAATAACGACGGGTACATGACATATATGTACGGATATGATTATCCTTTTGATGAAGAAGAAAATGACTGTATTGGTCTGTATCACGGTCTGTGTATGGAATACCCGATAGAATATGAGGGAACAGAAGATGAAAAAACTCTGATGAAAATACTTGACGATGCTGCTGCAAGTTTTAAAATAATTGATAAAAACCAAACGACAGATTGATATCATTTTAATTGCAGGATTCATGCGATGGTTATAGTATTTTTAAGGGAAACAAAAAACTGACAGGACCCGCAGGGAGTATGGAAAAATATTATGGATTACAGTAAAGCTTTAAAATCATATAAAAAAAAGACCATTACAAGACAGGAACTGAAGTTGTTATTCAGAAAAAATGAAGATGCTGATCTTTTCCCTTTGGTAGAAGAACTGTGCAGAAATAATACACTTATTCCTGTGAAAAATTCAGGTGAAAACGGCAACAGATTATATCCTTTGTATATGAAATACAGGATCTCAGCTTCAGATGAAGATGATCAGTGTCTGATCGATGAGATAAATAAACTCCATCCTTTACTTCAGCACAAATC
Source organism: Oscillospiraceae bacterium (assembly GCA_045643005.1). GTDB lineage: Bacteria > Bacillota > Clostridia > Oscillospirales > Ruminococcaceae > HUN007. Next base: position 3,936 of record JAZUJY010000207.1, read on the forward strand.
GTGGCTGAAAAATCACACCGGTAAATACGAAAAACACAGAGACGCTATATTGAAACTGGATAAATATCTGTTTAAGGAAAATGACTTGTCATCACAAATTTCACGTAAAGAACGTTCATTTGAGATCTTTGGTGAAGAAAAACAGCTTGACAATACAGAATTCCGAAGCATTTTGAAGGAACTTGAAATAACCGGTACTGTTCTTTCATTTTACGATACACCTGAATACTGTTTTCATGATTATATTCCTGACAGGAAAAACAATATGGTCATATTGATTCTTGAAAATAAAGATATATGGTTTGATCTCAGAAAGCTGATGTTTGATAATTCAGCACGTGAATTATTAAATACGAAAATTGACGGTGTCCTTTATGGAGAAGGAAACAGAATATCCGGTCTGGGATCACTGGAACAATATAATGAATTTCTTAATTGCAGCAATGTAAGCTATCTGTACTGGGGAGATATTGACAGGGCAGGGTTAAATATCTATTGTTCTCTTCTCAGAAACAGCAGTTCATGCAGTATAAGTCTGTTCGTTCCGGCATATATGGTCATGCTGGAGAAATCATTGCTTTCAGAGATGCCGGACAGTGAAGACAAGCGTGATATTACTGATGATTACAGCGACATAATTTCATTGTTTCCTGAGAAGCACAAGAATATTTTGATAAACAGTATTGAATCGAACAAACGTATTCCGCAGGAAATAATAAATTACAAATGGCTTAAAGAAAATATGGTGTAACTATGGATCAAAAAGAAATACAAACAATACTGAACGGCTTTGAAAAGCGAATGAAGTTTATAAATATTATGCAGACGTTTATAAAAACTTCATTTCCGGATAATATAAGAGCAATGATAAACGGAAACAGTCAGCTTTTTACCAACATTGTCATTGCAGTTATGGTATATATCGAGGAAAAAACTCTGGGGATCAATCAAAGCTGCTCACTTGAGGATATAACTGAGTTTGTTGAAGGATTTTCCGGAATGATATCCGATGAATATACTATTGAACCTTCGGCTATGGCAAGATATATTGTTGTAGAAGTTCTTCAGAATGGCGGTATTCCGATAAATTTTCTCAGTTATGATTCGGTAAAAAATTCTTTTGTTCAGATGCCGGTAAGAATTATTGACGAGGACAAGGGGAAGTATTATCTGACAAATGAAGCCTTTGACTTTATGTTCAGGACAAAAGAAATCGAATCAGAGCTTGATTATTCAGTTACAAGATTTCGTATGCAGGAGTATATGAAACGTGATAACTATACTCAGGCTATGAATGAGAGCCGTGAACTTATAAGACGTATCAGAAACATGATGAATGATATGGAAGACTTTATAAGAAAGTGTAAGGAAAATATTTCTCAGGTTGCAGAAGACAGATATGAGCAGATCATGAAAAGAACTTCTGATCTGCTTGACGAAGAATATAAACAGCTGACAGATATAAAGCTGTCTGCACAGGAAAGAAAAAATAACATGCATGCTGCAGCTGAAAGCGGAATAGGTTCTGAAGATATATCAAAGCAGTACAATGCACTTGCTGAAATAATCAGAAACATTCAAACCACAATAGAAGAGCAAAGGGGTCTCATCAATAAAAAACAGTCTCTTTCTGAAAGCTATGAGATGATATTGCAGGACAGCTTTAATGTTACGGATTTTGAAAGAATAAATTTTGAAAATGATATTTTGCTGCCGTTAAGAACTGCGGAGAACGATATATCCATGCTTGCCTGCCGCCTGATGAATATGTTTTCTGTTCCTGAATTTGAAAAATATTTCAGCATTGAGAATTTTTATATGCCTCAGAACAGGATCGATGAAACCGTAAAAGAAGATGGAATTGATCTGACGGAGGATACAGAAGAGCAGGTGAATATTTCTGAAATAAGAAACGATCGTAATCTTAGTATCATTTCAGGTATCATCGACTATGTAAAAGAACATAGATCCTTTAAGATCTCTGAGTATGTTCTGTCACTTTCCGAAGAGCAGAAAGCTGTTCTGTGTGAGGAAAACGGCTTACCTAATATACTTGTTTCATTATACACTATGCAGTCGATCAATATAGGCGAGTGGCTGTCAACTGACTATGTTACGATAATACCGGATGGCGAATTTGAGCTGTCATGGTGTCTGAATGAAATAAAAGAGAGACTTTCAGGTATTAACAAATTGGTATTTGATTATGTCGGTGAGGAATTTACTTTTTCTTTTTCAAATGGAAAATACAGATCAAGCATAACAATGAATGATTATAAAGTTGAGGTTATATAATGAATAAAAAGACTATAGCAGTTTTTCATGCATTGATGAAAAAAGGATGGATCGAAAGACAGGCAGATCACGAAATATGGAGTTACTCAATGGATACTGAAGTTGTTGATGAGCTTGAATTATTTCAGGAAGAACTGGGATTTGAGCTTCACCGTATCCGTGACAGACTTTATATGATCCCGACACAGGACAATGATCTTTTTCTGAAAAATAACGATGATTTTAAAAAAGATGTTGGCGGTAATGAGATAAAGAACAGAGACATATATCTGATGAATTTTATGGCTATATATCTTCTTTATTTATTCTTTAATTCTGAAATATCGGGAAATCAGACACGCATACTTATATCAGAAGAAGATTACATTTCAGAGCTTAACAAATATTTTTCACGTTATGAGAAAAACGATAATTCAGCAGCGGAAATGAAGGATTACAGCGAAAGCTTCATGATCCTCTGTAATGACTGGCTCACTAAAACAGAAGGAGATTATGATAACAGGAAAATGACGACCAAGTACGGTATGGTAAATAAGCTTATGGTCAAGCTGAAAGCTGATGATATTTTTACTGTTGATGAAAATCGTATTATTAAACCAACACAGAAATGCAAAGACCTGATGCCGTATTTTCTTAAGAAGGACAGGATTATAAAGATAAACAATATTGTAAGGGAGAATGAAAACCGTGCCGCAGTTAAGTAAAGTCAGGATAGTTAATTTCTATTATAATGATGGAAACAGGCTGATCGCAGATGAGCTTTTTGATTTCCGTGACAGCGAAAAAAAGAAAGTAAACAATGTTCTTCTTCAGCTGGCAAACGGCGGTGGTAAATCTGTGCTTGTACAGCTGATGATGCAGCCGGTAAAGCCGAGAGCCATGGCAGCCGGAAGAAAAATAGAAAGCTTTTTCAACAAACCCGGGTATCACTCCTATGTTGTCCTTGAGTGGAAGAAAGACAAAAGTGCTGAAAAACTGCTTACAGGAATTTCTGTTCGTTCATCAATGAACTCTGATGACGAACGCGGACAAAGAATTCAGTACTATACATTTATCTCCGAATATCTTAATGATTATGATCCCGAATCCATTGTAAGCCTGGAACTGTCATCGAAAGTAAACGGTAATTTTGTTTCTGCCGATTATGATTATATAAAGAAGATCTCCAGAAACAATAACAGGATTTCATATTACAGCCAGGAAAAAAGCAGAGAATGGAAGGAAAAACTTCAGGAGTATTATATATTTCCAAATGAATGGGAAATGATCGAAAAAATAAATCAGGTCGAAGGCGGACTTGAAATGTTCTTCAGTCAGTATACAAACTCAGATGATCTTATAGATAAGCTGCTTATCCCTGCAATAGAAAATGAAATAAAGGGTGAAACATCAGTTAATACTGCTGAAGACAGAACTTTAACGACAATGTTTCTTAACTATGCAGACAAGCATCTGAAAAGTGCCGACCTTATAGAAAAGCAAAAAGTATTTGAAAGTTATATAGAACAGCTTCAGCCATTTGCAAATAAATTTGAAAATCTGTATGAAAAAGAAGATAAAGCCAGAATGTCCGAGCGTAAGATGTTCGGATTGGCAGATTCATTGGTTATAAAGAAAAAAGAGCAGGACGATTTAAAAACTCGTCTTGAAAATGATAAATCTGAGTGTCAGAAAAAGCTGGATCTGATAGAATACGAAGAGGTTTCTGCAGAATTTTATACAAGCAGCAGAAATCTTGAAATTATAAGAAAAGAAAAAGAAGATATTCAGCAGGAATATGATAAAATCAATGATAGAATAAATTCACTTGAAACAGAGATCAAAATACAGGAATGTGCAGATTATTACGCCAAACAGAGACAGGCTGAATCAGAAGCTGATGGAATAAAATTAAGAATAGAAAGTATCGAAAATGAGTCGGATATATCAGAACAGATCAAAAATCTCAAGTACAGTGTTCATATAAAAGCACAGAATGAAATCGAATCGCTCAGTTTGGAAAAAGACAGACTTGATGAAGAAATAAAGAAAAATACTGAGAAGAAAAATTCTTTTAAAGAAGAAACTGACAGACTTGAATCTGAAACTGAAAAATTAACAAAAGACACAGCAATACTCGAAGGAAGCTTTGAAAATCAGAAAAAAACAACAGATTCTTATGTTTCCGATAATAACTTTGATCTGACAAGAAATATTTTAGGTTCATATGAGACAGCTGACACTGACCTGCTTGAACAAAAAACACTGAAAGAAAAACTGGATCTTCAGAACAGAAAAACAGAAACTGAAGATTCAATAAAAAATATCAGTAAACAGAAGGACGATATTCTGAATTCAAATTTAGAAATAAAGCTAAAACTTGAAAAAGATAAAAGCAGTCTGAAAGAGATAAATGACGAGATCCTGAAGTATAACTCAGGATATAATGAACTGTGCAGTATTTGCAGCGAATATGGACTGAAAGAAAATTCGATATTCAACAGACTTCTTCAATCAGATATAAAAAGCCGTCTTTCTGAAAAGGAAATTGAGAGTCAGAAACTAAAAAATGAAATGAAAACACTTGAACGACTGTTAAATGCTGCCCAAAACGGTTGTGTACATATTTCAAAGGAAGTCATAGATTATCTGTCAGAACATAAAGTTGAGTATATTACATTTGAAAAATATATTCTCGCTCAGATTGAAAACGGAAAGATCGATAGTCAAAAAGCAGGTGAACTGCTGGATCAGTATCCTTTTCTTGCTTATTCTATGATCATAGAAGACAGAGAATATGAAAAAATTGACGCATATAACGATGGAATATGGTTTGAAACAGCAGTTCCTGTATTTAGTATGAGCGAAATAGGCGAAATGGTAACCAAGACTGCTGATCCCCGCAAATATATAGCCTGTTATTCTAGATCCCTTTTTGAAGATCACACGGTTTTCCTTAAAGAGACAGAAGATAAAAAAGAAAATCTGTCAGACAGACTCAATGTTATAAACGATGAACTTAAAAATCTAGATTCGCAGCTGAAAAAAGTGGAGGATTTTGCATATCCGGAAAATTGGTATTTGGTTCAGACAGAAACAGTAAATCGTTTAAATGAAGAGATCAAAGAATCAAATGAAAAAATTGAACAACTGAATGAACTGAAGGAATCTCTTGAAAAAGAAACAGAAGAAAAAAATATTCTTAAAGAAAAGCTTTATGATGAAATAAAAAATACTGAAAATAGAATCAAAATATTAATAAGAATCAGAGAATGGATTTCTGATGAAAATACTATGTTCTCAGAAATAAACAGTAAAAACAAAAAATATAAGGAAGCATTGAAATCTCTTAATGATTTTAAAGAAAAACTTAATGAAGCTGAAAAAATTGAGGAAAAATTATCCGAACAAATAACAACAGCCGATAAAAAATTTACTTTTGCTCAATCAGCCTTTGATGAGACATCATCATGTCAGGAAGCTGAGATAATTGATAAACCTCTTGAGGATCTGTTTACACAGTACAAAGAAATTTCTGCGCAGCATTCAAATGAAATAGAATCCCTGAAAAATGCACTTAAGTCTAAAAAAGATTTAGCTGATGTTTATAGAACAGAAATCATCAAAAGAAAAATCGATGCATCATTATATGAATCTGTAATATATAGTGAACAAAAGAAAAAAGATTACGAGAAGAGTCTTGACGCTTCAAAAAAAGAGCTGTGCAATATAAATTCGGATCTGGAACATGCTAAAAATTCCTTTATTAAAGCAGAAAACAACCTTGAAATTGCATCTGAAAACCTTAAAAAATATGGAGAACCGCTGCCGGAAGAAACCATAAAACCTGATTTTGAAAAAAGAAGAGCAAATAAGGAAACAGAAATGAATCTGCTAAATAATAAAATCAAAAATATAACTGATTTAATTAATAATATTGAACGTGTTATGGACAGGATCAAAGATGTACTGGATACTGTTCAGAGAAGGGAAAACTCTGTTATCGTTGAACTTGAAAATAATTTACCTGAACAATTTGATAATCTTAAAAAAGAACGGGAAAACAATAATAAAATTTTCAATGATCTCTTAAATGAATACAAAAATCATATGTCATCTTTAATAAATGATTTTATGAATGATGAGTACGGATTAAACAAGTCTTTAAAAAACATTCTGGAGCTTATGAATAATAAGCATGGAGAAAGTATATATTCCGTTAAGGAAATGACTGACAAATACATAGACAGTGCTCAGAAAATGGTTTTGAAACTAACAAAAGACTTAAGTGAAATAACGCGTGATAAAAAGGATCTTGTTCATCATTGTGTACTTCGTGCAGAACAGATACACGGAGGTCTGCTTCAGCTTATAAAGGGTTCAAAGATCACAGTTTATGAAGATAAGAGCCCGAAGAATATGCTTAAAATAGATATTCCGGATAAATTTGATTCGGATTCGGCTGAAAAATATATTGATCTGGAAATTGAAAAAAGCGTAAACAGTTTTGTAAATACCGAATTTTCCGGTGAAAACAAAAAAAGAAAAGAAGCAGATAAGATCGTCAGCAGCGGAAGACTGCTCAGAACAGCTGTTCAGAAAAACGCTCTTACTGTTCGTGCGTTCAAAGTCGATCAGAGTGCAGACAATGCTTCCTACAGAACCTGGGAAGAGAGTCTTATCAATAATTCAGGTGCGGAGAAATTTATCGTATATCTTTCGATAATTGTCTCAATAATGAACTACAGTAAATCAGAAGCATCCGGAATTCAGAACAATTCAGTCTTCAGCGCACTTATTCTTGATAATCCGTTTGGCTCTACGACATCACCGCATATTCTTCTGCCTATGTTCAATCTTGCAGAGCATTTTAAAGTTCAGCTTATATGTCTGACACATATTACGCAGAATGATGTTGTCAAGTGTTTTGATAATGTGATAAAAATATTCTTAAAGAAAATGGCAATGTCATCCAAAGAGATTATCGTACTGGAAAGGCAAGCCGAAAATGAGACTATTGCCCACGGATTTTACAGTGTATCTGATCAATTATCATTATTTTAAAAAATAATTAAAAAAACTGTAGTATCAATCATCATCTCATTTTCAAACTGCTTCCCGTCAGATCACTCCACATCTGCTACGATACTTCCATGTTTTGAAAAAATATCTTGATAGTATTTGCCCTATTAAGACAGATTGAAAATGTGTCACAGCGACTCACTCAAGAAAGAGGTTAATTATGAAAAAACTATAATAATGATAGGTGCAATTGCCCTTGTAGTAGTTGCAATTTTAGCAATCAGTCAGTTTGCCTCAAAAGATCCTGACAAGACTGATGTATCCGCACCGGCTGCTGCAGAAGAAAATAATAATGTTTCAAATAATGGAAATGCTTCTTCTGCAACACAAGAAATAACAGAATCAAAGACAACAGTCAATAATGATATGCTTCCATTAAAAAATGAAGTAATATCGATGAACCTCTTAGTTTAGAGCTTACAATAGAAGAGGCCTTTCCGGACATAAGCACCCGGGAATAAACTGAGATCAAATAAAACCAAGGAAAGTGAGTTAAATAATATGAGTAAAGAAAAAGAAAACGGACCTGAAATGATGATGGTTTTTAATATCATTTAAAACAGACCCCCTTCGCCACGTAAATACAGTGACGAAGTGGGTTCTTAACGTCATTTTTTATTTTCAAAAAATTTTTTAAAAATTATGAAACCTTTTTTTATTAAACCAGTCTTTATTATCAGAAAACAAAAAAACCACAAAGGAGCGTTTAATTATGAAAAAAGAATTAGCAATTATATTTATGGCAGCAGGTATGCTTTCAGCATTTACAGGATGTACTGAACTTGACGAAGGAATCAATATTTCCATAAAGTCAGAAACTACAGCGGAAACTGAAGAAAAATCAGCAGCAGAGGAAGCAAAACAGAACTCCTCTGAAGAGACTAATAAAGAAAAGGCAGAATCCAACGAAAAGAATGAAGAGAACAAAACAGAAAAAGAACAGATCAAATCAGAAAATCAGCAGGTTAAATCAGAAAAAGAACAGGTACAGTCAGAAACAAAAGAAACAGTACAGAAACAAAGTCCTTATCAGTATGGAGACGATATAAAGGATGAGGGCATCACAGCAATGAAAAATTCAGACGGAACGATAGAACTTTCATTTAAGTGCGGTAAATTTACCCTCACACTTCCTGCTGAACTTGATAACCATTTTATAATAAAAGACAATCATCTGAGTTCAAAAGCATACTTTAATGATACAGACGGCTTTTACAGCAAAATGGCTATTATCTACTTCACAGAGGAATTTAGATATTATTATCCGGAAGTAGTAAATCTCCTTGGAAAATCAGGAAATACATACATGTGGATCGGAAGAGCCACAGATTCCGACTATATGCCAGAATATCCGGACGATCCTGCAGTAAAGGAAGAATTTGAACTGATTGACAGCAATCTTAAAAAAATATACGGATCAGCTAAAAGCTACAATGAAAAAACAGGAAAACTGGAAAAGATATTTGAATTCCCTGAAGATGATCTCTTTAAAGGCGAAATTTCAAAAGATGGTATCATTGGCATTCCGTCAGATGACTTTGTATTCGGAAAAGTAACTGAAGGAAGTGCTCCAAAGTGGCCTGTAGAAAAAGGATGGCATGTTACAGCCAAAAGAGCTGTATCCTGTGAAATCGGTACATATTATGACTGCTATGATTCAGATGACGGCGACCACTACGGATGGATCCTTGACAGAAACGTTGAGCTTACTAATGCCAAAAAGGAAAAATATAAATAAAAATCTTCCCCTCTTAAAGTATTCAGAAGAATTGTTTACTTTAAGAGGGGATCTGCAATTATTTTCATTTTCTATATATTTTAATGTCAGCTGATTCATATACGTTGTCCATTCCGTATCAATATCATCTGCAATAACCTTTGCAGATGAACTATATGATGATGAAGCAAATAAAAGTGCTGACACTAAGG
>JAZUJY010000208.1:0-16856 GCA_045643005.1 Oscillospiraceae bacterium
GACTGTATAGTTGATTACACGTTCAAAAAAGCCAAAATCAGACACAAAATACGTTTTATAAAGCTTACTCTTGAGTCAGGTAATGAAGAATATCTCGTAACCAATATATACGATCAATCTTTTACTGTATCTGATTTTAAAAAGCTATATCATTTTCGCTGGGAAATTGAAACGAATTATGATATTGTAAAAAACAAACTTAAAGTTGAGAATTTTTCCGGAGTAACTCCTGATTGTATTAAGCAGGATTTTTATGCAACCATGCTTCTGAAAAATCTTGCATCAATGATGGTTTATGACTGCAAAGACAATATTGAAAAAGCTCATAATTCATCTGAAAACAAGTATACATATAAAGCTAATATGAGCTGCGTAATATCTCTGATTGACGACTATATTATAAGATTATTTTATTCTATTTCAAATAGAAGTCGTAATATTCTTTTATCGAATATTTACCGGAATATTATTCACGCTGTTATACCTGTAAGACCAGGAAGATCTTATTTAAGAAAAAAATCTCATCCTTCAATAAAGTTTGCTCAAAATCAACGTTAAATTGCTTAAGTTGATGACATTGCCTGCAGAGGCGGGGGATATCCTCTGTGTTGTTATATACGGCTTAACAGGATATTTGTATTCTGTGCAGCTTCCTTAAGTTTATACATCCTCTACTGTTTCTGCAAGATAAATTCCCCAGTCTTTGAGCAGCTCAGGAATATCAAATACTGTAATGCCATCGACTTCAATTCGAAAAGCTTCTCCCGGCGTTTTTTCCGAAAAGGTTTCCCAGGCTGTTAATATATCTTTTTCCTTATTAATATTATGCTTCTCAAAAAAGCCTTCATAATTACTCAGATTCCTGGAATAAATCGACACGCCGTTATATTTTTTAATCATGATCTCATCAAAATCTTCAAAACATCCAAATCCAAATTCGCTTATTCCATCATTTATAAGCAGCTCACCAAAATGTTCAACCAGACTTGCACATTCGTCAAATGTGAGTAAGTCAATATAGTAAACATCCTTATGAAGATTATCGGAATCAAAGGTTTTCTCTCTTTCACTGTTTGCCGGCAGTTCAAGAATGAAAAACAGTTGCTTGTCTTTATTCATTTTAAGAAAATGATAAATTACTTCTTCTGTTTTATCAACATCAACATTTGCAAGGTAATTGGTTTCTGAAAGCTGCATATAGCCTTCATGAAGTTCTGCGTTTCTTGTTACTTTATATCCTTCTGCGAGTTTTAGCATATTGGGTTCTCCTTTGGTTGATTATAGGGTATTATTTAAAAGAGTATTTTTCAGTTCACTAAGTGTATCGTCTCTTACCGTATCAAGCCGTGTAAATTCTTTTGTGATTTTTATATCGCCCTCAGTAAGCCGTTCTGACATTATCCAGAGATCAAGTATATCATTTCTGTTGTTCAAGCTGCCACCGTTCTTTCATTTTTTGTAACTGTTACTATCCTATGCCCTTTTCTTCAATAAACCGATGTTTTTAGTATACCATAAGTCAAATTTATTATCAATAGGAGTTTTTTCTTTAATTACCTCTCAGTCAGCTGCGCTGACAGCTCTCCTTAAAAGGAGAGCCTTTGTTCCCACTTTATTTTACTTGTACCGATCATTAAACTTAAATCCGGGCGCAGTATAAGCCTCTCCTTTTAAGGAGAGGTGGCACGCGAAGCGTGACGGAGAGGTCCATGCCCCACATAAACAAAAACAAATACAACTTTATCTTGAAATAAAAAATTACAGGCAATTGTTCAGGACGTATGGAGTTAGAGTGTTGTTTAGCTCCGAAACTTCAAAGCTCTGCTTTGAAATTTTTTTGAAAAATAAAATTTTTTTCTGTGCAACAAAACGCAAATTATATTACACTTATTTATTGTCACAGATAAAATGTGAAAAATACAAATTAAATAAATTTAACATTTCCGGAGGAAACAAAATGAAAAAAAGAATATTTATCAGTACTTTATTACTTACAGGAGCTATGATGCTTTCATCATGCGGAACAGACACAAACATACCAAACATTGATGAACCGGTAACCGTTGCATCAAACAGTATCAATTCAAACGACATTTCAGACAGCAATCAAAACAGTGCAGATATACTCAGTGATTACAGCAGCTTTGTATGTTCTTCAATTAAACCTGTTCTTGTAAATACTGATTCGGAAAATGAAAATCCGGTTTACTCACCACTTTCAGTTTATATGGCATTTTCACTGACAGCTGAATGTGCTTCCGGAGATACTCAAAAGGACTTTCTTGATGTACTTGGTGCAAGTGATATCGAAGAACTGAGAAACACAAATGCTGAACTTTTTAATAATCTTACTTTTTCTGATGGAGAACATGGTGACCTTACACTTGCAAATTCACTGTGGTTTAATTCAGACTGTCCTTTTAAGGTAAATGATGCCGCATTAAATACAATATCTGAAAAATACAAGGCAGCTGCTTTCCAAATACACTGCGCTAAGGACAAAGATGCCGGAAAGAAAATCAGTAAATGGATCAGTGAAAATACCAATAATATGATTGATCCTGATATACAGACTTCACTGGATGATATTCTGAAAATAATAAATACGATCCACTTCAAGGATTCATGGTACGATGAATTTAAAGAAAGCAACAACATAACAGCTTCCTTTACAAATAACAGAAATGAAGAAACTGAATGCACATTTTTATCAGGAACATTTGAAACCAACGCAGCTAAGTGCAACGGATACACATTATGTGAACTCAAAATGTTAAACGGATTTAAAATGACTTTTGCTCTGCCTGATGAAAACAGCTCTCTGCAGGAACTTCTTGAGGATGAAGAAAAAATGAACCGAATTTTAACCGGTTCAGATGAGTTAAGTACATACAGTGTAAATATTAAGCTTCCAAAGTTTAAAGTCAAATCCAAATACGATCTTTTAAATACTGCTGAAGTTATGGGTATTCCGCTTACCGGCGCTTATTCTGCATTATATTTAGGTGACGGACCTGACAATATCTCGGAAATAAATCATGAAGCAGCTATAAATGTTGATGAAAACGGATGTGAAGCAGCTGCTTACACCGAGGTAACACTTGAAAAGTGTGATGACATTCTATGTTTATCAGATTCACTTGATTTTATCCTTGACAGACCTTTCTTTTATAATATAACAGATAAAAACGGAACTTCTGTTATCTGCGGTGCGGTAAATGATCCGACAAAAGAATGATCCTACGGTCAGTTTCGCTGACAGCCCTCTTTTTAAGGGGGCACTTTTTTTGCACTAACACTTTTGCATCGGCTTAAGTGTCATTCTGATAATTTGACTTTTTGTATGCAATCTGATATACTACTATTTTAAAGTATAAAAATGTGTTGAGGTGATTTATGTGTATGATTTTGATAAAAAGGTAGTTGTCATAACAGGCGGTGCAAACGGTATCGGAAAATGCATTGCCGAAGAATTCAGAAAACATGGTGCGGAGGTTTGTATTATTGATAAGGCTGACGGCGACCATTTTGTCGGGGATATTTCAGACAAGGAAATTCTTGAATGTTTTGCAGAAAAAGTTATCACAAAGTACGGACATATTGACTATCTGATAAATAATGCCCTGCCGTTAATGAAAGGAATTAACGAGTGCAGCTATGAAGAATTTCAGTATGCAATGGCTGTTGGTGTTACCGCTCCTTTTTATTTGTCAAAGCTTTTTATGCCATACTTCGGTAAGGGCGGTTCTGTTATCAATATTTCTTCCTCCCGCGACCGGATGAGTCAGCCTCAAACCGAGAGCTACACGGCGGCAAAGGGCGGTATTTCGGCACTCACTCATGCTCTCGCAGTCAGTCTCGCCGGAAAGGTTCGGGTAAATTCGATTTCACCAGGCTGGATTGACACAGGATATAGGATCTATGATGGTGCTGATGCCTTTCAGCAGCCATGCGGCAGGGTAGGAAATCCGCTTGATATTGCAAATATGGTGCTGTTTCTCTGCTCAGAAAAGGCAGAATTTATCACAGGTGAAAATATTTGTATAGATGGCGGAATGACAAGACAGATGATCTATCATGGAGATAACGGCTGGAATTTATCTTTATAACAACACAGAGGATATCCCCCGCCTCTGCTTGTTAAAAGCAGAGCTTTGAATTGCTGTTACAAAGAAAACAGCGTAGCAAAGTAACATAGATTCTTTGCTACGCTGAATTTTTTATCATTACAATACCCCGTTTCCCTTAAGAATCTCTATCGTCTTTTGAATATCCTTTTCAATCAATGAACGCATACTTTCTTTGTAACGAGACAAATCAGCACAATTTAGTGCCTCTAAAATTTCCGGAATTAACTGAGGTTTCGCCTGTCCAACATCCGCAAGTGCCTGAATACATTGCCTTGCAGTAATCGGTTTTTCGTCAGTGATATGTGACAGGTATTCCGGCATAATGCTGTTAAATTTATTTTCATCATCCCATTGAGCATTTGCTGCAAGAATATGCAAAACTCTGTTTCGTACCAAAGAGTTTGGGTTATCAAGCAAGGAGGCAAAATCATGGAAACAGTCATACCACATATCTGTTTTGTGGCTTTCGGAAATGATATTTTCAGCATATGCACAGGCGTATTTATTATCTTTTGATGTAAGTGCTGCTATAATATCTGCTTTGTTTTTCATTTTTGTTTTCCTCCGCAAATTTATATATTATCAGGTGTTCAGGTTGCCTTTTTTCCTTATTATATCAAACCATCCAAAAAAAGTCAATTGCATATATACTGATGTTTGTGTCAGTAATCATGAAGTTATACTAACGCTGCAGAAGAGATTATTGTATTTTTTTATATATAGTCATTGACAAATATGACAAAGTGATGTAAAATTTGATATAAAGACAGAAAACCAGTCTTATTTATTTTGAAAGGATGAATACAAATGAAAAAAATACTTAAAAAAATCTCATCAGTTTTAATGGCTTTTACTATTCTCGGAGCCGGAATGGCAATTGACAGTCACAATTCAAATGAAAGCAATTCACTTGTTGTAAGTGCAAGAAATGAATACTGCAGTCATTATTTGGATCGTTATTCCTGGACAGAATGGAATTATGACGGCATAACCTGGAAAGGACCTCATTATTTTGATGAGGATTTTGTTCGTTATTGCTATTGTGCAAGATGCGGCCGCTTTCTTCAGAGTGAGTACAAAACAAGAGAATGGTATTCTCCGGATAAAGAGTATAATTCATATGGAAGATATGACGGAACAGCTATCAATATAAATACATACTATCGTACTTATTAATCAGTATTTTGATGATTACAAAGGACGGTTGTTTATTGACTGTCCTTTATAAAGAAGCCCCCCAACTCGTACAGTGTGGGGGACTTCTTTATTTATAACAACACAGAGGCGGGGGATATCCTCTGTGTTGTTATATTTACTTTTATCCTTCCTGTAGCTTTTATGGCTTATTATCCAAGTCTCGCAATATTAAAGCCTGACAATGTTCCGCATCTGACCTGGCTGTCACCTGTTCCTGGAACAGCTGCTTTTTACGGCAGTTATAAATTATGGATGAAGGGCGCATCAAAGTATGACGGAAGCGGATCATAAAAATTAATCGTCAAAGGAAAACAATTAATTTTTTTCAATGAGTATAAGCTGAGAAAATCCTTTATGCCTGTGATTTTTGAAGATATGAGAAATTACCCATGATTTTACTATACATAAACAGATTTACATGGTATAATTAAAACAGAAAGGACGGGATATTATGGTAAACGGTTTGGTTGGCATATTTCTGATGATAGGAGGTATACTGATATCATGGTTTTCAGGTTCGGCTGTTTTTAATTCGGTAAATTCCGATGAGATTCAGGCGTATGTAGTAAACATGGAGCAGTCTGATGATTCCTTTAACAAAACTACATTTCGCTATACAGATGCATCCGGTGAGGAAAAGGAAGAGTCTTTTCTCACAAGCATTGATGATGAACGCTATTTTATCGGAGGAGAAGTTACAGTTAAACTGGAAAAAAACGGAATAGGGCCGGCCGGTCAGGATGATATTGTTGTCTGGGCCATTTTCGGAGTTGTTGGTCTGGGACTTATTGCCGGCGGAGCTTATATTTTTATTAAACGTGATACAATAGTCCTTCCGAGTATATCGGACGACTGATTTTAAAGCTCTGATTTAGAAAAACAGAAGCGGGTAATTATTGAATATTAAAAAAATTTACAAAGGAAAATAGTTTCGAACTGATTTATCAACATGATAAAAAGGCACATAACATCGTATATAAGTGTTATGTGCCTTTAAAGTTTTTATTCAAAGCTCTGCTTTTAACAAGCAGAGGCGGGGGGATATCCTCTTCGTCGTTATATTTTATTCGGATATATCAGATTTATCAGTCAAGTGAGCTTATATCCTTGGAAATATACTGCTTAAATCTTGGCAAATCGGTAATTGAAACTATTCCGTCATGGTCAACATCTGCATTTGCAAGCTGAGCACCTGAAAGATTCCTTGATCCGAGGAGATACAGTGAAAGACAAGTCATATCAGACAAATCGGCAATTCCGTTCATATCAATATCTCCGCATATACCGGATGACTTTTCATTTTCGCTGTAATTAACGCCGTATGCCTTGGATGGATTTGAATTAATATTAGCAAGATATGTATCCGGATCATATTCCTCCATGCTTGTATGTACTATATCACATTTTGGACTTGTTACTATGTTTTTGCCTATATATTCGAGATCTTCAGGGAGTCTGAGTAACTGTAGATTATCGGCACCTGAAAAAGCTCTGGTTTCGATTCTCTTAACACTGTCCGGTACAAATATCGAGGTAGCTGTGCTGCATGCAAAGACAAATCCGTCTATTTTTTCGACTCCGTCAGGAATAATTACGTTACCGGTACATGCATATCCGCTTATTATATTATTTTTGAACATAACCAGCGGATTTTCAGCACTTCTGTCAGCAAGCCACTGAGTATTGAAAAATGCATTTAATCCGATGGTATTTACAGTATCAGGAATATTTATTTCCTTGAGATAAATGCTGTCACGGAATGCATTTTCACATATTTCTGTAACGCCCTCAGGGATGTCCACTGATTTCAGATATGATGAACAGAATGTAAGGCTGCCTATTTCCGTTAAACCTGAAGGAATATGAACGGATTCGATTTTTTCACAGTATAACAGAATATTTTTTCCAAGATACTGAACACTGTCAGGAATAACGAGATTTTCAAGATTAGAGCAAAACGCAAATGCACCGTCGCATATTCTTGTTACACCTTCAGGAATAACAAATGATGTGATATTTTTGTTTGCGCCTAAAACTCCTGAGCCGATGGATTTTATTCCGTCCGGAACAACTACTTCATTTTCATTGCATGCTGAAACATCGATCAGTACATCACCTAAGCATACAAAGCAGCTTTGTTTTTTCTGATTTTCAAGCCATGGAGTACAAATAAATACATCTTTTCCGACTGCTTCAACATTTTTTCCGCCTGTGACTTCTTCAAGGTTTTCACAATACTCAAACGCACCGGACTCAATAACCTTTACACTGTCCGGAATATCTATGCTTCTGAGAGAAGTTCTTCCAAATGCACCGCTTATCACTGTTACGGTATCAGGAATAACAACTGTTTCGATATTATTGCACTTTTCAAATGAATTGCTGCCTATTTCCGTTACTTTTAATCCGTCAATTTCCGAAGGAATAACTACAGTATCCGAACTGCATGTGCATGAAGTCAAAACAGCATGATCACTGTATTTTGTGAAAACAAAACCATCAGATGTTACTAATTCAATATTTTCATAATCATCTTCAATATTCAGGAAAATGAGTGACCAGGATTCAAGTTCAAATAAAAATTCATCACAGACATTGTGTACTTCCATGTCCTCACCATATTCGTCAAGGCACTCATATGTCAGTTCACCGTAAATTTCAGTGTAATTTTCTATATTAAGATCCTTAACGGTAACATCGTTGTTTGTAAGGATATACTGTGCAATTATTTTTAAGAATGTTGTATCTCTGGAAATGAATCTTTCTTTGTTTTCATACAAGGCTGAACATTTTTCTGCTATTCTTTCCCTGTCAGTGTCAGGAAGATTTATTTTTGTCCAGAATTCTGTATTATAGTAAGTATCGAAAAGCCATATGTCATACAGATCACTAAGGTCAGCTGTCATGTCACCATTTACGTCAAGACTGATGCTGCCTGAAGATACGCTCTCTGAAAATACTGAGTATCTGTGGTGGTTGTATTTTTCTGAATATTCTGCTCCGTATGTGTCAAATTCTCTGATTACTCTGTAAAATGCCGTTGAATCTTCTTCAGTTCCGTATTCAAAATCTATTTTATCAGGAAGATTCTCCAGCTTAAAGCAGCAGTAAGGAGTAAAAATATCAATATCTTTTGAGTTTATATCTCCGTCACCGTTTATATCTCCGTATTTCTCAATTTTATCAGAATAACCTTCCGGAAGCTCTTCCCTGTTTTTAACAAATATATTCATTGCATATGCATCATAAATATCAACGGTTTTGTTATTATCAAAATCATAGTTCTGAGCATTATCCTCAATATTTGCCAGGACCTTAAGTTCATCATATACTTCAGGCTGACTGTTTTCTGCATATGATATAATGTAATTCTGTCCTGCTGTTAAAGTCATAGCTGTTACAAACGCTGTAAATTTTTTTATAGATGACTGTTTCATATCCGGTACCTCCACATAAGACTGACTTCCCTGTTCCGAAACATCAGATCCTGATGACTGGACTTCAGGCGGAGTCTCAGTTATTAACTCTTTATTCTCTTTTTCGGCTTCGTTTTTTTGTTTTTCTTTCTGATCATTATCATTTGTATTTTCCGGTTCTGAAGCAGCCGGCTGTTTTTCAGAAGCATCTGTTGTTTTCACGGTGTTGCTGTTTAAACCGGAGCTTTCATCTGAATGCTGATCATTTGTTTCATTTTTTTTCGGAGGATCAAAATTATTCTTTTTACCTGAATCGATATCTTTTTTACCTGAGGATGAAGAATCATCCGGCAGATTCTGATCATCGATATTTGCTACAAGCTTTTTGTCAGATGTTTTTGGATTTATAATGTCGTTATTTAGGCGATCTGAAAACGAACAGTTCATTAATATTGCTATTGATGCACAAAGTCCTGAGGCTGAAAGAGCAGAACACATTATTATTTTTTTTCTTCGTTTTCTTCTTTGTTCAAGAATTAAATCACCTTTTCGGAAAACGCTTTCCGCCATTTCCTGATAGGTTTTCATGCTTTTTCTCCTTTTTCAAATTCTGATTCCAGAGCATGCTTTGCCCTGTACAGCAGATCACTGACTTGTTTCTGTGTTTTCTTCATTATTTTCGCCGTTTCTGCACGACTGAAATTTTCAAAATACATCAGATAAATTACCTGTCCGTATTCAGGCTTCAGACGTTTTATTGAACTGAACAGTTTGACTTTTTCTTCATCATCCACAACATTCTGTTCAATATTTGCTTCGTCAGGGATCATAAACATCTCATCAAATGAAATAACGGTTTTTCCTGAGTATTTTCTAAGATAATCTATTGCTGTAAATCTGGCAATGGAATAAAGCCAGGTCTTAAAGGAACTCGCTCCTCTGAAAGAAGGTCTGTCCGTATACAGCTTTACAAAAGTATCTTCTGTTATATCCTCAGCAATCTGAATATTATTAACAATACTGTTAATATATAATATCAGACCATCCTTATAGTCACGTATTATTTCGATGAGAGCGTCTTTATCTCCTGACAGAAAACGGCGGTAGCTACCTTCACCGTTGTTCATTTTATCCTCCTGTTAAGTAGTTTAAAAGACATTTATCTGCCTTCATAAACTTAGTCGAAATTCAGGTTAATAATTCGCAGTTATTTTAAAAAAAATTTTTGCATGAGGAAAAAATTGCAGGGTACTATTACAGTCTGTAACATAATATTACGCGCTTTGCGGATTTTTGTCGGCTTTTGTTGCATTTGCATTTATATATAAATATATGGAATCGCCTCTGCTTGTTAAAAGCAGAGCTTTGAACTAAAGCCGATTTGCATTTGGTAATTTTTCTTCTTTTTTATTATATTATACCATAAAATAATGTTAAATTCCAACAAAATATAATTTTTGGGTTTTAAAAATCATCTCTGTCCATGATTCTGGAATTTTGTTTTCCATATGATTAGCTCCTTTTCTGTGCTTAGATTTTTATGTCATAAGTATATCAGAATTACGAGCTTTGAGAAAGTCGAGGTCAAATGTATCGCTTACAATAAAAATCCCATAAAACCTTCACATCTGCAAATGTGCAAAGGATATATGGGAAAATTATTTTATTCAAAGTTTTTAAAGCCGGACTTAAGGATCAGAAATACAATGTAAGCACATACATTTCGTCCTTCTTTGAGCTGCTTATTTTTTTCTTTGCTAAAAAAGGTATGGTTCTTATCTCGCCTTTTTCAATGAGATTTTTACAGCATTTTTCGTATTCTTTTTTCGAAGAAAACATAAAAGAAACGGTATGATCATTTTTGTGTTTTTTAACTGCAGATTTGATTTTTCTGAATTTGTATTTTTCAAAATATAAATTGTTTTTTACATAATAGTTTTCAGTCATCGAATCGCAGACAGGTACAAACAGGTTGTCATCACCAACAGTTCTTTCTTTAAAAAACAGCTCATCGTTCAAAAGAAAGTAAACATATACTCTTCCCTGATTTTGCTCTTTCTTGTCACGATCGTCCCACGTAACATCGAGCCAGTAGTAGTCATTTGCTATTTTAACGTAGTTCCATGCATGGCCTTCTCTTTCGGATCTTCCGCTTACTACTCCTGCTTCTGCTCCGAGCATGTTAGCAAGGAGTTTAAATGATGATGAGTAACTGTTGCAGACAGCTCTTCCGTTTATGAGACATTCATATGTATTTGATACAGAGGCTAACAGTTCTTTGTCTTTCAGAGCATCATAATCATAATAAGTATTGTCTGCCAGATAATCATGAACGTACATAACTTTAGCATATGTACACCATGAAGTATCAGCATCCTTTAAGATACTGTCTATTTTATCCATATAGATATTTTTTTGCTCTTCAAGTTCAGCCTTGCTAAGATCAGTGAAAAAATTAAAATTAAATTTTAATTCATTGGTATTGGGATTATACATATATTCATTGACATGATGAATCCAAAATATTTCAGGGTGTTCACGTGTAAAAAATTTTATAAAGTTTATTATTTCATCTTCATCATCTTTTTCGACTCCGGTGATAGTGCATTCTTTACCGCCGTCTTTTATCTGAGCATAGATCATTTTATATAATAATTCCGGGTCTATACCATCGTCAGTATAAGTGTAGCTTATATCAGCAGGAATACTGTCGGTGTCAATGTTGTCATATAAAAAATTTGACGGTATTTTGTAGTTGTAATCTATACTGCTGTCTTCGTTTTCGTCTGTAAGACTTTCGTATTTTGCTATTGTTTCAGTCTTTATAATTATGTCTTCAATTTTAAGCTTGTAAACAGCGAAGACTGTCAGTGCTGCAGCTAAAATCAATATTGCTTTTATTTTCAGCTTTTTCCATTTATCATGGTTTTTTAATTTCATTGTTTTGTCTCCTTTAAGTTCATAAGAACTATACTTTTTGTCTTTATTTTAAAATGACCTCTCAGTCAGCTTCGCTGACAGCTCTCCTTGAAAGGAGAGCCATTAACGCGGCTGGTCTATGGTTGTAATGGGATGATTTCAATTTGGGACCTCTCAGTCAGCTTTGCTGACAGCTCTCCTTGAAAGGAGAGCCATTACTGCGGATGAATTATTGTTGTAATGTTGATATCAGTAAATCTTCATTGCCTTTTGCCATAGACGGATAGTAGCCTGCTGAACAATACCGTACCGGACTGTCTCTAAAATCCGGAAACGGACAGCTTACTTTTAGATGATTTTTTTAAATCACACACTCATGCTTTTTTTATCATACGGTCAGAGATGACCCGAGTGTCTTAAGTTCCTCCATAGCAGAAGAATCCGATGCAAGATCTGATGTACCGTTTGCACTGTATGCCTTTGTAAATATAATATCCCATCCGAGATAATCCTTTATGCACTCAAACTGTTTTCTTATAAGCTCGTACTGAATATTTGAAGTATCAGCGCCGCCGATAGTAATAAGTCCGACTTTCTTATCTTTGAGCTGTGCACCGCGGCAGTAGCATTTGTCGATTACCAGCTTCATCTGTGCGGTCATACCCCACCAGTATACAGGTGTAGCAAACAGGATCATATCTGCAGCAGCTATTTTGTCTATGGTCGGATTTGTATCGTCCTTTGCGATACAGCCTTTTGAACACTGACATGCTCCGCATCCCTTGCATCCGCTAATGTTAAGTTTATCTGCTTCGATTATTTCAATTTCATGATTTTCAGCACCTGATACGAATGCATTTATTGCAGCAGCAGTATTTCCTTTGCGCGGGCTTCCGTTAATAATTGTAATTCTCATTTTTAAAATTCCTCCGTTTTAATTTAATATATTTTTTTGTTTATCAGATATTTTAAAAAACCATATGATTATTATACCACAAATATTTCTGTTATACTCACCAAAATCACATAAAATATTAAGGAACCACTGATTAAATCACGCCAGACTTAATCAGTGTTTCCTTAAAATTTCACTTACACGACTTTTTAAGCTTCGTCTCATTTTTTTTACTTGTTTTTAATAAAAACTTATGATAAAATATAATAAAAAAGATAAAGAGTTTTTACAAACTTAAAGGAGTCAAACAAATGAAAAAAATTAAACAAAAAACAGCCGCTGCAGCTGTATTACTTGCAGCAATGACAGCCTGCTCAGGATGCAAGATAAGCTTCGATGATTCAGGCTTTACAATTAAAAAATCAGATGATTCCGATGATTATGCTTATACTGATTACACCATAATCGAATGCGACATCAGTGAAACCGATCAGATCAACAGTGATGACAGCGGAGTAAATTTATTTTCACCTGACGATACAATTGACACCGAATTATTTTATGAAACATTATATAATCATCTGAACAGTCACGAAACACAATGCAGATTTACCGGATTATCTGACGATCAACAAGATGAAATATATTCTATGACATCGGATTATTTATCTGAACATACTGAATTTTTCTGGTACGATAAAACTGTTCAATCATGTTACATGAATCCCGGCGGTATACTTGACTTAACTTTTAATATCCGAGAAGAATTTAAAAATGTTGATCTGGATGAAACAATAAAAAAATTTGAGGACAAAGTTGACAGCATTATAAAAAATGTAGATCCTATGTGGAGCACATATGAAAAAGTAAAGTATATTCATGACTATCTCTCTGACAACACTTATTATGAAAAAAAGGCGCTTGAAGATGAAACGCTAAAAAACACAGTTTCAACCCCGTACGAATGCCTGGTCAACGGCAGAGCTATATGCAACAGTTACGCATCTTCCTTTAAGCTCCTTGCTGAAAGACTCGGTGTTGAGTCCGGCGTAGTAACAGGAGAAACCGATAATGATGGTCATGCATGGAATTATGTTAAAATCAATGATGAATATTACTGGCTGGATGTAACATGGGACGATAACGATATAACCAATACCGATTACTATTACTTTCTCTTAAATGATGAACTCTTTCTGCAGGGAAGAATTCCGGATAACAACGGTCAGTTTGTCCCTGAATGCAAATCAATGAAAGAAAACTACTATGTAAAAAACAATTTATATTTTGAAAAATATTCATTTGACGAAATTGAAAAAGTAATAAATGAACATTCAAATGATAGTTCCGTCAGCTTTATGTTTTCTTCAGGAGAAGAGTTGGAGAAATGTTCCGGTGATCTCTTTGATGCATCCAATATCTCAAATGTATCCTGTTTTAGCAACGGATGCAATATCTCATACGTAAAGAATGAAGAATTAAATATTCTAAAAATAAATTTTTAAATACTCTATATAAAAGAAATAAAAAAACAAGGAACCCAAATCTCAGTCTACGGGTTCCTTGTTTTTTTAAACTACAATGCGTTGATGAATCTGAAAAAAGAGCTTAAACGAGGTTTAAAAAAGTGAAGTATTTAATTATGTGCGAAGGACCGAACGAACTTGAAATAATTAAGATTCAATTGTATACATCAGTTCGCCCGATACTTTCCCTGTCTTAGGATATATGCGAGTACCTGCTGCACTGATAAGATCCATGCCGATTTTTTTCATTACTGATTCTGATGCTTTATTTTCAGAATCGCAATGAGCGGTTATGCTTTGGGCTGATAAATTTTCAAATGCATATTTTAATAGGGCTTTTGCTGCTTCCGTGGCAAAGCCTTTATTTCTGTAGTCAGGATGAATGGTCCACCCTATTTCGTATTTGCCGGTCGGATCAGTTTTTTCAAGATTTATTCCGCCGATTATTTTATTCTGAAATACTATTACAAATTCACGGTCATCGGGGTCGGGTTTGTTCCATTCGTTTACTGCGTAATTTACAAAGTTTTCTGTTTCTGTTATGGTTTCGTTCGGGAGAAACAGCATCATTGTTATGCTCTTGTCTGAGGCGTATTCATGGATCGAGAAGGTGTCGTCCCGGGTTATGGGGCGTATCGTGAGACGAGGTGTTTTAATTAACATATCTGAAAGAATTCAATCTGCTCGCTGAGCGGACCGAAGCAGAATGCTATCCTTGCATTTAATTTATTTTCCATTGGGATGCTTATATCCTTTGGTTCGACAAACACTTCATAACCTGCTGCTTTTACCTTCTCTGCAACCTCATCAACATTGTCCGTCTCAAGAGCAAAATGACGGATGATACCGTATTCGGGTTCGTCTTCTTTATTTGAAAATACTTCAATTATACCGTTTCCGGTGTCGAACATGATGCCGTCGGGATTTTCTTTGTCTTCTCCCCATGTTCCTTTTATTTTTAGTTTAAGGATATCTGAATAGAAATGTACGACTTTTCTGTACTGTTCTCCTTTGCTGCATTTTAGTGAAATATGATGTAATCCTTTTATCATAATGGTGATCCTTTCTGGGTTTTATTTTGTTACAGGATTTTCATTCCCCAGTCAGCTTCGCTGACGCCAGCTCCGCTTCGCTCTGCACTTCCTTTGGTCGGCTTTTCAAAGGGGGGAATACTACTGCGCCAAGGGATTGATTAAGGGGAGGTTTGATTATATTTTTCAAACTTCGGACATAAAAAACCAATGTGTATCCTAATAATATAATAGTAAGATCTGCAAAGACAAATGTGTTAATATGCTGTTATGTTAAGGAATTCGAGAGAGGAACCCGGAAGGAGGGGAAAAGAAAAAAATCGCAAAAAGCCGGCATTTTCCCCTCCTTATGGGTTCCCCTCTCGAGCTCTCCCTTCCTTTGACCTTCCTTTTTGCCGGCTTTTCATCGCAGGTCGTGCGAATGAGTTAGGGCGGAGAATGGGGTTGGTTGCTGTGGATAATGTGATAGCTTTCCGGGATGATTTATCGAATGCGGTTTTTTTGGAATGGGGTTGGTTGCTGTGGATAATGAAAAGATGAACGGTTAATTTTAAGGTGCGAAGTTTGAGTTTATTATTAGATAATGAAAGTGAGGAAAATGGTGGAGGGTGGGATTATTATCCTTGTGGTTTCAAAATATATTTCTATTATACCACAAAAAATTCTGTTATACTCATATTTTCGCATAATAAGATAAATTTTTAATGAAAAGAATAAACAATATTGATTTACTTGCTTTTGAAAACAAAAAATGTTAGAATTAAGAAAAGTCATAATAATGTAATTATGGTAAACAAATAAAGGAGTTTTGGACATGACACAAGAGAAAGATTTAAAGAGATTTTTGTTGGATAATCCTTTTAAGGATGAAATTAACTGCATGAATATTAAAGGTATCAGATTTGATACTGATGCGAAGATAACATTTTTTCGTCACCGGGATACATCGGGTCTTTCAATGAATATAAATCTGTATGCTAAGACTGATGATGATAGTGTTGATGAAGATGCGGCTGAGATTTTGATGTTTGTGGAAAGGGTTCCTGCGGATATAACAGATATTAATGAATTAAAGGGCAGGAAATTTAACTGGGACAAGGATTCTAAGCTGTGCGGGACTATTTCCTGCTTTGAGGACGAATTAAACTATAGAGATATAATTGAATTTATTGATGTTACTGAAGACAAAATTCTTGTCAGGTGGAGCGGTATAGGGTCGATCGGTTATGGTATTTTAGGTCACGATATACCTTTTGATACTCTTTTTGAAGCTAGGATCATTTTTGAAAATACTGACAGAGACTATCCGCGTTATGAGGATAACAACGATAATTCACAACAGGAAAATATTTCAGATTCCGATGAAGATAAATCCAATGACGAAAAGTGGAACGATGCATCGAAATTCATTTTGTGTGATCGAGTAAGCAGAACAACTGTCGTTTTGTATCATACAGATGATTCTTACCTTATCTGGTTCAATATTATGATCGCCGAGCCTGAAAACATTACTATTTATTATGATAATTATAATATCATAGGTAAAAAGGCTGCCAATATTGAAGAACTTAACGGCGCAGAATTTTGCTGGGAAGCAACCGGAAAGCACGGATGGTCAGAATGTGATCATAAATCCGAACTCAAAATCAACAGTATTACAAAAGACAGAATTAACATTACTTTGCGTTCACACTGGCTTAATTCTGATACGGATACTGCGGTTGAGGTTACTTTTGAGGATA
>JAZUJY010000209.1:0-14071 GCA_045643005.1 Oscillospiraceae bacterium
AAGAATTATAACAACACAGAGGATATCCCCCGCCTCTGCAGGCGGCGGGTTCTATCTGACCAAACAGTCGGAGTACAATCTCCGACTGAGCGGGAACCGATTCTACGAATCGCCTCTGCTTGTTAAAAGCAGAGCTTTGAAAATTTTCTGCTCACTTGTTCAGAAGATGATTTGAAAGTCTGATCAGATCGAGAACGTTAGCTTTTCCGTCTTCATTGACATCTGTATTTATGAGGTCGCTGTCGGTGCAGAGAAGATATTTTTTCTCTGCACTGAGATCCTTAACATTGATTTTTCCGCTTCCGTCAGCGTCACCGATGATATAGTCATCGCCATATAAAGACGCAGCGTATGTTCTTCTGAATGGTTTGGGACTCAGGTTTGTTTCCGGCTCAGCTGTTTTGCTTATAGTGATAGAACCGTCTGTAAATTTTGCCGGAACATATGCAATATATGAGGTTTCACCATCGCTGTCCAAAATGGTGCAGTATCCTGTTGCTCCTCCGCCGTCGACGTTTGAAACGGAAATAGTGTATATTCCCTCAGGAGCGTCATCATGTACCTTAAAACAGAGACGGATGGCTTTTACTCCGGAAAAATCAGAGTTTCCGTTACTGTTTCTTAAATAGTTTATCACACATCGTCTGTTAAGACAAAAGTCAGTGATATCATTATCCCTGCTTATATAAGTTTCAGGGATATCATCACTGATCGAAGCGCTGACCAGAGTCATGACAGTCGGATCATATGTAATTAAGTTTAAAAATGAAAACAGGTTTGTATATCCGTCAAATGAAATGTCTGCAAATGTTAATTTTCCCGGCTGTGTTACAGCATTTGATACAGAAACCATAATGGATCTGTTGCGAAGAATGCCCAGAAAATCGCTTTTATAAATATTATAATAATCAAGTAAAGATCCGTTTTTTTCAATCGTTCCAAGGACAGGCTTGTGGTCAAACAATCCGTTTTCTACGATTTTTTGCGGTCTGTACCAGTCTGTCATGTATTTCTTTATTTGTTCATCGGTTTCATTAGCAGAAGAAAAATTGCTTTCCGATTCTTCATAAAGGCTTTCTGACTCAATTGTCTGAACATCATAAGGTGCCGAAGTCGCTGCAAATGCAGCAGTTCCCTGTAAAGAAATAAGCAATGAAAAAGCTGTAATAAATGCGAATATTTTATTCTTAGACATGAAAAACGTCCTTTCTGATTGATGTTTATCAATGTTAATGCATATATTATGTAAAATATTTTAATCATATATTATTTCTTTCGACACAATTAATTGTTTTTCTATAGGTAAATAATTTTTTAATAAGCAGACATTACAATACAGAGCTTTGAAATAAAAAGCTTTAAACTCCTATAACAACTATAACATCATTATGCTTGTAGCATTCCTCCGCCCAGCTGTTTAATTCTCCAAACAGCTCTGCTGTTTCATCTCCTTTTGATAATGCAAGTTTGTAAAGTTTATCCCATTCGTCTGCAGAAATGACCGTGTGTCCATAATAGTCAAAGCTTCCGAGTCCTTCTTTAAAAAACTTGTACAGCCCCATATCGTCAAAAATGTCTGCATGAAGCAGTATGGAATCGTCTCTCCAGAAATCATTTGACATACCCTGCTGAAATTCAAAATAGCATGTTCCGCCGCGTTGTTTCCGTGTATCTTCGTCAATAAAATACTTCATCGTATTATCTCCTTGATCATATTACTTATGGAAAATATTTAATTCTATTCTACCATACAAACCGAAGTCAGTCAACAATTGTAATGAGCATAACATTTTACATTTTTTCAGTTTTATTTCAGAAAAACATAGTATACTTAAACTGTATGAGCAGCAAATGAGAAAAACAAGAGGAAGCTCAGTAAGAAATTAATAATTTTAAGAAAGAAGTGGTTTTTTTGAAAAAAACAGTCAACAGGTTAAAAGCGGCTGTATGTGCGGTTATGGCATTTTCAGTTGGTGCTGCATACGGCGGAGCGTATGGTGATGGTCATGATGTTAAGGTAAATGCCGATGATGTTTTGACAGGGGATATAAACAATGATGGTTCTGTAAATGCGGCAGATGAAGTGCTGCTTAAAAATTATCTCCTTGGAAAAAGCAGTTTAATTGATTCATCAGTTTCAGATATCAACGGTGACGGGAAAGTAAATATTATTGATGAAATATTTTTGAAAAATAAGCTGTTGAGTTCAGGTTCATCTTCAAAGGATGATTCTGAAAAAACAGAGGCAACTGTTATCACTCTTCAGAATAATACAGCAAAAATAAGTGGAACAGGTGCTTCTGTAACGGGAAGCGTGATCACTGTGTCGGAGCCCGGAACATACAGTATTTCCGGAAAGCTGAGTGATGGTCAGATAATAGTGGATGTTGACAAGAAGAAATATCCGGACGGAAAGGTTGAGCTCTCACTTGAAGGAGCTGAGATCACTTCGAGTGACAATTCACCTGTATATATCGCAAGCATAGATGATGAGTGTGTCATCACAGTAAAGAAGGAAACAGAAAACGTTATTTCAGATGGCACTGAATATACAAACGCTTCTGA
The DNA here is from genome assembly GCA_045643005.1 of Oscillospiraceae bacterium. Lineage (GTDB taxonomy): Bacteria > Bacillota > Clostridia > Oscillospirales > Ruminococcaceae > HUN007. The sequence goes on from JAZUJY010000209.1 coordinate 2,566, forward strand.
AAAAAGCGGCGCGTTATATTCAAAGGACAAACTGAAAATAAAAGGAAAAGGGAAGCTCACCGTAAACGGAAACTGTTCTGACGGTATCGTATGCAAGGATTCTCTTAAAATATTTAACGGAAATATTACTGTAAATGCTGTCGAAGACGGTATCAAAGGAAAAGACAGTGTTAAGATCGGTGATGCTGATGACGATGATTATTCAAATCTCTCTCTGACTGTAAACGCTGCAGCAGGCGACGGAATAAAATCAACAAATGATACTGACGAGGATAAGGGAAAAGTAACGATCAACGGCGGAACAGTTAAGATAACGGCATTTGCAGACGGTATCCAGGCTGAAACAAGTATTGCAGTCAATGGTGGAGATATCGATATTTATACCTATCAGGGATCTGAATATCAAAGCGGTTCATCATCAAATACAACAAACCAGAGAGGCGGCTTTATGATGGACGGAAATCCTTCAAAGATGCCTGAAGACATGAGCGCTAAAGGTCTGAAATCTCTTGGAAGCATAGATATCACAGGAGGAAATCTGGTCATAGATTCTTCGGATGACGCTATCCACGCTGCAGGAAATATTACAGTTACCGGAGGTGTTCTTGAACTGAGATCGGCAGACGATGGTATGCATTCGGATGCTGACCTTGTAATAGGTGCAGGAACTGCGGATACTTATAATGATGTAATGATCTATGTCCCTAAGTGCTATGAGGGCATTGAGGGAATAAATATAACACAGAACAGCGGAACGGTTATCGTATATTCGGACGATGACGGATTTAACGCTGCCGGCGGTGCTGATGGTTCAGGCATGGGAGGACCCGGAGGCTGGGATCAGGGAGGCTGGAATCCCGGAAACCAGGGCGGCTGGAACCCGGGAGGAGATTTTGGCGGAGGCGGAGATTATTCTCTGAATTTGCTCGGAGGACTTGCATTTGTAAGCTCAGCTGACGGTGACCATGACGGTTTTGACTCCAACGGAGATATCACTATAGACGGTGCAATTACTATTTCCAACGGAAATGAAGCATATGACTGTGACGGAACAAAGAAGTTTGTTTCAGGAACATATGTTGAACTCAGCGGCGGTGGACGCGGCTTCGGATTCGGAAGACAAAGCGAAGGCTTTGATGCTGCGTTTACTTCAAAGATCAGCGCTGCCAAGGGTGACAGGATCACGATAAGAGACAGTAAAGGAAATTTAATTGTATCCTTTGAGGCAGGAAAAGCTGCAACTCAGGTAAGTGTCGGAAGCAAAACAGTAACAGATGGAACAGTTACTGTCGGCGGTACTGTATCTGACGGAAAAGCACTTCCTGTTACAGGCGGTTGTCAGCAGATCAGCGTCGGAAAATAATAATTGCCGTTACTTCTTTCAAATATATATAACAACACAGAGGATATCCCCCGCCTGAAGCAGGCGGCGGGTTCTATCTGACCAAACAGTCGGAGTACAATCTCCGACTGAGCGGGAACCGATTCTGCGAATCGCCTCTGCTTGTTAAAAGCAGAGCTTTGAAAAAACTATGTGTCCGTATATTTTCAGACACATAGTTTTTTTATTTTATCATATGAAGAGGTAAGCAGCAAAACAAAAAACACATACATTCCAAAAACGGATGTATGTGTTTTTTCTGAAATAATATCAGTAATATAAAAATTTATCTCTGTTGTTCGGATCGGTAAGGTCAAAATAATAATGATAGTCATAGCTGAAATAGTTTTCGTTTACGTGTCTTTCTCTCCATAATCCGTGGTTGTATAAATAATAACCAAAATCCTCCTGATGCTCAAAAAAGTAATTTACTGAATTTTCAACGTCTTCAAAAATATCCGGATTGCGGCTTTTGTTTCTGTTGTAATACGAATCTGCATTCTGACCGATATATGATGAAGCACCTGAAAATCCTCTTTTTAATACATCATCAACAGTGCCGGGAAATACATCTGATTCAAATCTGTTTAGTACCTCTGCGACAATTGCGGCTTTGCATATCAGCTGTGTTGTTTCGTCACATCTGTAATTTACACCGTTGGCTTCATTGTAAACTGCATTTACAAGAACCTTGTAGTCGTATGAATCAGGCTCCGGGATAGAGTAACCGGTACTTCTCTGGGGTATTCTGACCAGGGTTTTCAATGAACCGTCTTCTTCAGCTCGTATCATGCAGATCCACTTTGCCCCTTCGATCCTGTCAAGAGATATCTTTCCCCACATTTCTTTTGTGTTTTCATCTTCCCATGTCTCAAAAACGGTAGCATATCTGTTGCTGTTGTTTTCATATTTTGAACTCATAACAGATGCCGAAAAGCTGTGATCATTGCAGACATTGAGAACACTGTTGCTTTTATCATCTTCGATATATACCTCAACCGGAAACGGATCACATTTTTCTGCAGCAGCTCTTAGTGAGGCTTCAGTAATGCTTATTGACTGTATTTCGATTTCTTCAGCCTCTGCAGGCACGGCATATTTGTTATCGGTTTCGATATCTGTCAAATCAGGATAGTATATTATGCATTCTGACAGATATTTTTTCAGAATGGTCAGATCGGATATTTCGATCGAATCATTTTCGTTGAGATCATAGAGCTTTTTTGTTTCTTCAGGTATATCTTTGTTTTCATCCAGCAAAACTTTTATAAAAGCTATTATGTCATTTGAATTTATGACACCGTCGTTTGTTACATCACCGCGAAGAATGTCTTCAGCGGTTTCTTCCGGAGAAATTTCAGAAGTGTCTTTTTCAGTGGAATTTTCCGCAGAAATTTCAGTGGTGTCTTTTTCAGTGGTTTCTTCCGGAGAAATTTCAGAAGTGTCTTTTTCAGTGGTTTCTTTCGGAGAAATTTCAGAAGTGTCTTTTTCAGTGGAATTTTCCGCAGAAATTTCAGAAGTGTCTTTTTCAGTGGAATTTTCCGGAGATTTTTCAGCAGTTTCTTCTTCCTGTGCTTTTTCTGAAGAAATTTCTGTAGTATTTTCTTCTGCTTTGACAGAAAAATTATCGTCAGCGGACAAAAAAGAAAATGACATGGCTGCTGCAATAATGATAGTACTTAATATTTGTTTTCGCATACGATCCTCCCATGGAACGTGGATTTTTGAAAAGTAAGTCTGTTATGAATAAACAGAGCTCTTTATAACAACACAGAGGATATCCCCCGCCTCTGCAGGCGGCGGGTTCTATCTTTCCGCTCAGTCGGAGTACAATCTCCGACTGAACGGAAGCGATTCTACGAATCGCCTCTGCTTGTTAAAAGCAGAGCTTTGAAACCAACTTTATCCAATCATTAATTATATCGAATAAGAATATCAAATGTCAATAGCTTTTTGAAGAATAACATTGTTTTGTTTCAGATAAAATAAGCCTGATAACAGGAATAAAAAAGATCGTGTTAAAAAGCTCTGAATTGTTATACATCATGTCTAAAAAAAACACGTCTGATTTATTAAATTTTTCTAATAAAAATATAGACATTCACTTTCTGATATGGTATAATTAAACACAATGAAACTCCTTTAAGTTGATCCCGTGAGGTCGGCAAGGTATTTGTTTACAGAGCTTATTATGGCAACACTGCATATTTTTTCATAGACGCTGCATATGGTAAGCATATTATAACTAAAGTAATCAAACCTGTCTGACATTTTTCACGCCGGACAGGTTATTTTTATGAGGTGATCATTTGAGAAAAAAAGCAGTTATTATGGATGAGATCGCCATAAAAAGGGCTGTTACCAGGATAACATATGAGATCCTCGAACAGAACAGAGGTGCAGACTCGCTTTGCATCATAGGTATCATGTCGAGGGGTGTATGTATAGCTGAGCGAATAGCTGCAAGGATCTCAGAAACTGAGGGTGTAAACGTCAAATGCGGAAAGCTGGATATCACGCCTTACAGAGACGATAAAAAGGTGAACGGCAGCACTGAAAAGACGGATATTGATTTTGATATCAATGATAAGGTCATAATTCTGGTCGATGATGTTCTGTATACGGGAAGAAGTGCAAGAGCTGCCATCGATGCTCTAATTTCAAGAGGCAGACCAAAGAGAATACAGCTTGCAGTCCTCGTGGACAGAGGTCACAGAGAGCTTCCGATCAGACCTGATTTTGTAGGAAAAAATCTTCCGACATCGCATGAGGAAAAGGTCAGAGTGATGATGAATGAAACGGATGACTGTGACAGTGTTGTTATTTTTGAACCTGAAGAATAAAATCTTATGAAAGGAAAGTTGTTTATGTCAGAAAAGCTTCTTGTAAAAAACATTTCCATTGTTGATGAAAATACAGATACAGATACAAAATATGATATTCTGATCGAAAACGGAATAATAAGCAAAAGAGGAAACAGCATTGATGATACCGACGCCGAAATAATCGACGGAACCGGACTCACTGCTTTTCCTTCTTTTTTTGATATGCATGTACATTTCCGTGATCCCGGATTTACCCATAAGGAGGATATCTTTACCGGATCCGAAGCCGCTGCTGCAGGCGGTGTGACAGGAGTACTGCTTATGCCTAACACGAATCCTCCTGCGGATAATGAGGAAACGCTGAAGTACGTTGAGGAAAAAGCTAAAAAAACCGGTATTGAAATATATCAGACAGCATGTATCACTGAGGGTATGAAAAGTGAAAAGCTTTCTGATTTTGAGATGTACTCATCACTTGGAGTAAAAGCAGTTTCCGATGACGGAAAGCCGGTAAAAAATGCCGAGCTTTTAAGACAGGCTCTTATCGAATGCAAAAACAGAAATATCCTTCTCACTTCACACTGTGAAGATATGGATATCATAGGAAAAGGTATCATCAACAGAGGTGAGGTTTCTGAAAAACTCGGAGTTCCCGGCATGGACAGAGCATCCGAGGACAGCATCACAGCAAGGGAAATTGCTGTTGCCGGTGCTGTAGATGCACATGTTCACATAGCACATGTAAGTACAGTAGGCAGTGTGGGAATAATAAGAGATGCCAAAAAAAGAGGGCAGAAGGTCTCCTGTGAAACCTGCCCGCATTACTTTATTTTAACAGAGGAAAAGCTTCTTTCAGAGGATGCTGACTACAGAATGAATCCTCCTCTCAGAGAACAGAGAGATGTTGATGCTGTACTTGAGGCAGTATGTGACGGCACGATAGACTGCATAGTTACTGATCACGCACCACATGCTGCAAATGAAAAAGCAGACTTCCGAACAGCACCCAATGGCGTAGTTGGCCTTGAAACATCCTTTGCAGCTTCCCTTACATATCTATACCACACCGGTAAAATAACTCTCTGGAAGCTCGCCGAACTCATGTCAGTTACTCCACGTAAACTCCTCGGTCTCCCTCCGGTCTACATCCGTGAAGGCTACCCCGCTGACATCTGCCTCGCCGACCTCAGCAAAGAATGGACAGTAACCCCTGATTCCCTTCACTCCAGATCCCACAACACTGTTTTTAAAGGCATGACCTTCAAAGGCAAACCCATCATCACCATCTCCAAAGGTCATATAATCTTCTCCGCCCTTGAAAATTAAAAAAACACGCGAAGATGCAGGGCAATCGCAAATCCCTGCAGCCTTGAACTTTTAAAAAGGTAACCCTGGTCGAAAATACATTCCAACCGCGAAGGTGCAGAGCGACCGCAAAGCCCTGCAGCCCCTAAGATTAATACTAACGAAAAGAGGAAAAACTCATGTCATTTGATAAACTTATAAAAAACATAATCACTCTCAATAACCCAACAGTAGCCGGTCTTGATCCCCGCCTCGAATACGTCCCTGAATTCATAAGATCCAATTCCTTCTCCACCTACGGCCCGACACTCGAAGCAGCAGCTGATGCCATCTTAGAATTCAACAAAGCCATCATCGATCAGATTTACGACCTTGTACCTGCTATCAAACCACAGGCTGCTTACTACGAAATGTATGGCTGGCAGGGCATGAGAACACTTGAAAAAACGATCCGTTATGCACAGAGCAAAGGCATGTTTGTAATGACAGACGGAAAGAGAAACGATATCGGTGCAACAATGACAGCTTATGCAACAGCACATCTCGGCAGCACAGAAGTAGGCGATAAGCTCATCGATGCATTCGGAGCTGATGCACTTACAGTAAACGGCTACCTCGGCACAGACGGAATAGCACCTCTCCTTGATATCTGTAAAGAAAAGGACAAAGGTATATTTGTTCTCTGCAAAACATCAAACAAGTCAAGCGGTGAACTTCAGGATCAGAAAATAGGCGATACCCCGATTTACGCTGTCATGGGTGACATGTGTGAAAAATGGGGTGCTGAACAGATCGGTGAATACGGATACTCATCAGTTGGTGCAGTAGTAGGTGCAACATATCCGGAACAGCTCACAGAGCTTAGAAAAAGACTTCCGCACACACTTTTCCTTGTTCCCGGATACGGTGCTCAGGGCGGCGGCGCAGAAGGTCTGAAGGGCGCATTTGATGAAAACGGACTCGGTGCAATTGTAAACTCTTCAAGAGCGATCATGTGTGCATACAAAAAAGAAGGCTGTGACGAAAAGGATTTCGCAGGCGCAGCAAGACGTGAAGTTATCAGAATGCGTGATGACATAAACGGAGCGATCAAAAACAGATAAAATTCAATTTCAGGTAAATGCTGAACAGATCAGCGCTTCCTTAAGTAAAAACCACAATGCTGTGAAGGGATTGATAAGATGGCATTTTTTGATAATAGTGAAAAAGCATGGCTCGTTCTTGCGGACGGAACTGTTTTTGAAGGAAAATCGTTCGGAGCCAAGGGAACAGTTACAGGTGAAGTCGTATTTACAACAGGAATGACAGCATATGAGGAAACTCTGACAGATCCGAGCTATTATGGTCAGATCGTTACACAGACATTTCCTCTGATAGGAAACTATGGTGTAAACAGAGAGGATTATGAATCCGAAAAATCATATGTCAGCGGATACATTGTCAGGGAGTGGTGTGATACTCCGTCAAATTTCAGATCTGAAGGAAATATCAATGATTTTCTTGTAAAGCAGAATGTCATCGGAATCCATTCCATCGATACAAGAAGCCTGACGAGAAAAATCAGAGAATTCGGTGTTATGAACGGAGCAATAACAACAGAGTATTCCGAGGCTTCAAAGGAAGAACTCTTAAAGAAGATAAATGCTTTCAGCATAAAGGATGCAGTTCACACAGTATCAATAAAGGAAATCAAGGAATACAAGGCAGATGACAGAAAATTCAGAGTCGTCCTCATAGATCTCGGCTACAAGAGAAACATCAGAAGGGAGCTTCTGAAACGAAACTGCGATGTTATCGTCGTTCCTGACATAACTGATGCCAAAACCATTAAAGAGATCGCACCGGATGGAATAATGCTTTCAAACGGTCCCGGAGATCCTGCAGAAAATATAGCTGTAATTGAAAACGTAAGAGAAATATCAAAGCTCGGCATTCCGATATTCGGAATATGCATGGGCCATCAGATCATGGCACTTTCACATGGCGCGAAAACTGAGAAGCTGAAGTACGGTCACAGAGGAGCAAATCAGCCTGTTATAGATCTCAGTCTTGACAGAACATTTGTAACAAGTCAGAACCACGGATATGCAGTTGTCAGTGACAGCGTTGACAGCAGCAACGCGGAGGTATCCCATATAAACGCAAATGACAGAACCTGTGAGGGAATAAGATACAAAAACATAAACGCATTTACAGTTCAGTTCCATCCGGAGGCTCACGGAGGTCCGCTCGATACAGCGTACCTTTTTGATGAATTTATCAGGTTAATGGAGGGAAAGTAAGATGCCTTTGAGAAAAGATATAAAAAAAGTACTCGTTATAGGTTCAGGTCCTATCGTAATAGGACAGGCTGCAGAGTTTGACTATGCAGGAACACAGGCCTGCAGAGCTCTTAAACAGGAGGGACTCGAGGTCGTTCTTGTAAACTCAAATCCTGCAACGATCATGACAGATAAGGCAATGGCAGACAAAATCTACATTGAGCCTCTGACACTTGATGTCATTAAAAGGATCATAAAAACAGAAAAGCCGGACAGCCTTCTTTCAACACTCGGAGGACAAACCGGACTTACTCTTTCCATGCAGCTTGCAGAAGAGGGATTTCTTGAGGAAAACGGTGTAAAGCTTTTAGGTGCTGATCCTGAAACCATACACAAGGCTGAGGACAGACAGGCTTTTAAGGATACGATGGAAAAGATAGGTGAACCGTGTATTCCTTCAAAGGTGGTTGAAACAGTTGAGGATGCCCTTGAGTTTGCCAATGAGATTAATTATCCTGTAATAGTACGTCCTGCTTTTACACTCGGCGGTACAGGCGGCGGTATTGCCAATGATGAGGAAGAGCTTGCTGATATAGCCAAGAATGGTCTGAGACTTTCCCCAATAACACAGATACTTGTTGAAAAATGTATCAGCGGATGGAAAGAAATCGAATTTGAGGTAATAAGAGACAGCAAGGGAAATGTAATTACTGTCTGCTCCATGGAAAACTTTGATCCTGTCGGAGTTCATACGGGTGACAGTATAGTGATCGCTCCGGCAGTAACTCTTACAGACAGGGAATATCAGATGCTTAGAACAGCTGCTATCAACATAATATCTGAACTTAAGGTTGAAGGCGGATGCAACTGCCAGTTTGCACTCCATCCAACTTCCTTCAAATACAGTGTTATCGAGGTAAATCCGAGAGTATCGCGTTCATCCGCACTTGCATCCAAGGCTACAGGCTATCCGATAGCAAAAGTAGCAGCTAAAATAGCGATTGGATATTCTCTTGATGAAATAATCAATCAGGTGACCGGAAAGACATATGCCTGCTTTGAGCCTGCACTTGACTATGTTGTAGTAAAATTTCCGAAATGGCCTTTTGACAAATTTGTATATGCAAAGAGAAAGCTCGGAACTCAGATGAAGGCTACAGGTGAAGTAATGGCTATCGGAACGAGCTTTGAACAGGCAATGATGAAGGCTGTCAGATCCATAGAACTCGGAATGGACAGCATGAATCTGAAAAAACTTGAGAAGGTCAGCGATGAAGATCTTATCAAAATGCTTGACACCGTTGATGATGAGCGTTCCTTCCAGGTCTATGAAGCTTTAAAGCGTGGCTTTACAGTAGAGAGGATACATGAAATAACCATGATCGACTGCTGGTTTTTAGACAAGCTTTTAAATCTGGTAAATCTTGAGAAATGGCTGAGTGACGGAGAACTGACCGAAGAAAAATATCTTACTGCAAAAAAATTCGGATACCTGGATTCGACCATAGAAAAGATGTCAGGTCAGAAATGTCCTTTAAAGAAGAGAAATGTTTTCAAGATGGTAGATACCTGTGCAGGTGAATTCAAGGCAGAGACTCCTTATTTTTATTCTACTTCAGATGAAGAAAATGAGGCGCTTCAGTTTATAGAGAGAACTGATACAGGAAAGAAAAAGGTTATCGTGTTTGGTTCCGGTCCTATACGTATCGGACAGGGTATTGAATTTGACTACTGTTCCGTTCATTGTGTATGGACACTCAAACAGATGGGTTACGAGGCAGTTATATGCAATAACAACCCTGAAACAGTATCAACAGACTTTGACACCGGTGACAGACTTTACTTTGACCCTCTGACTCCTGAGGATGTTGAATCTATCATAGAAACGGAAAAACCATACGGAGTAGTTGTTCAGTTCGGCGGACAGACTGCCATAAAGCTTACAAAGCATCTTTCGGAAATGGGAGTAAGGATCCTTGGTACATGTGCTGACAGCATAGATGCAGCAGAGGACAGGGAAAGATTTGATGAGATACTTGAGAAGTGCGGTATTCCAAGACCTGAAGGACATACGGTAATGAATACCCAGGAGGCACTTGCTGCTGCAAACGACCTTGGATATCCTGTTCTGATGAGACCGTCCTATGTTCTCGGCGGACAGAACATGATCATTGCTCATTCTGACAAGGACATAGAAGAGTACATGGAGATCATCATGCGCGGAAACATCGAAAATCCTGTTCTTATTGACAAGTACATGATGGGCAGGGAAGTTGAAGTTGATGCTATCTGTGACGGAAAGGATTTTCTGATCCCCGGTATCATGGAGCATATCGAACGAGCAGGTGTTCACTCCGGTGACTCTATCTCTGTATATCCGGCGCAGACACTTTCAGAAAGAATAAAGAATACGATCGTTGACTATACAGGAAAGCTGGCTCGTGAGCTTAAGGTTTCCGGAATGGTAAACGTTCAGTATGTTGTATACAACAATGAGGTATATGTTATAGAAGTAAATCCGCGTTCTTCAAGGACTGTTCCTTATATCAGCAAGGTAACAGGAATTCCGATGGTTGATCTGGCTACAAAGATCTCACTCGGAATGACGCTGAAGGAGCTCGGATATGAGAGCGGTCTTTATCCGTCAGGTGATTATATAGCAGTAAAGGTACCGGTTTTCAGCTTTGAAAAGCTTCATGGTGTTGATACGATGCTCGGTCCTGAAATGAAGTCAACAGGTGAGTGTCTTGGAATCGCAAAGACTTTTGAGGATGCGCTTCTGAAAGGTCTGACAGCAGCCGGATTTGATCTTAAGACTGAGGGCGGTGTGCTTATTTCAGTCAAGGACACTGACAAGCAGGAGATAGTGTCCATTGCTGACAAGTTCTCACAGATGGGATTTGAATTGTACGGAACCAGCGGAACAGCAGCAGTTCTTAACAGAAACATGATCGCAACAAATCATATAAACAAGGTTTCTGAGGGAGAACCAAACGTTATTTCATTGCTTGAGAGCGGAAAAGTACACTATGTTATCTCGACTTCAGCAAAGGGAAGAATGCCGGCAAGAGAAAGTGTTCAGATGAGAAGAAAAACCGTTGAAAGATCGATATGTTCTCTTACAGCGATAGATACAGCAAGAGCACTTGCAAATGTTCTTCAGACTCACAGAACGATAAACGACGTGGAATTGATAGACATCACAAAAATATGATATAACAACACAGAGGATATCCCCCGCCTCTGCAGGCGACGGGTTCTATCTTCCCGCTCAGTCGGAGTACAATCTCCGACTGAGCGGGAACCGATTCTGCGAATCGCCTCTGCTTTGAACAACACAGAGCTTTGAAAAATAAAACAGCATCGGACATTTTTTATCCGGTGCTGTTTTTTTAAATTACAAATTTGTAATTTTAAAAATAGACTATAAAAAAGGGGTATAATTATATAGGAACGAAGAATATTTTCGAATTTTGCAAAACAATATTGGGTCTTGAAATTCATAGCTCTGCTTTTAACAAGCAGAGGCAATTCGAAGAATTGCTTTCGTTCAGTAGGAGATTGTACTCCGACTGAGCGGGAAGATAGAACCCGTCGCCTACAGAGGCGGGGGATATCCTCTGTGTTGTTCAAAGCTCTGCTTTTAACAAGCAGAGGCAATTCGAAGAATTGCTTTCGTTCAGTAGGAGATTGAACTCCTACTGAACGAGAGAATAGACCCCGCCGCCTATAGA